>NZ_JAWOTA010000029.1:0-55027 GCF_033338635.1 Vibrio sp. Vb1755
CTGACTTTGATGGTTGATAACGTTAAGCAGTTGCCGCTGACCATGGATAGCATGATGGCCGCGTTGATGCACTTTAATCGTGAAACCGCGCAGGACACGCAATGGGTCGATGGTTTAAACAACTTGTTCCGCTCTATGGCAGGCCATGCGGCGAACGATGCGTTCTACCGATACATGGCAAACAATACACACCATATTGATACGTTGGTGAAATTCGCATCTGATAATGCTTGGGCATTAGATACGGATGCAAGCTTTATCGTTTTCAATGCATTACGTGAAACTGGTCGTTTGCTCGCGAGCCCAGATCAGGAGACCAAACGCAAAGCATTGGCAGTAATGCAACAGGTGATGCAGCGTTATCCACTGGGTAGTGAGCATGACAAACTATGGCTTGCTGCCGTTGAAATGATGAGCTACTACGCACCAGAAGGCCTAAATGGTCTGAATATTGAGCAAGCCAAGCAAGATTTAGCTGCACGTGTAATGCCAAATCGTTTTGAATGTCAGGGACCTGCCATTATTCGCTCTGAGGATCTGACCGATGCTCAAGCAGCGAAAGCGTGTGAAGTGCTAGCGGCAAAAGAAGCCGACTTCCATCGAGTTGCGAATACGGGTAATCAACCTGTCGCTGATGATTTGAATGATCGTGTTGAAGTGGCGGTATTCGCGAGTAACACTAGTTACGTTGATTACTCTTCATTCCTATTTGGTAATACAACGGACAACGGTGGTCAGTACCTAGAAGGTGACCCTTCAAAAGCGGACAATACTGCGCGTTTCGTCGCTTATCGCTACGCGAATGGTGAAGATCTCTCTATCTTGAACCTAGAACATGAATACACGCACTATTTAGATGCACGATTTAACCAATACGGTTCGTTCAGCGATAACTTGGCTCATGGTCATATTGTTTGGTGGCTAGAAGGTTTTGCTGAATACATGCATTACAAGCAAGGTTACCAAGCTGCGATTGAGCTGATTGCAGATGGTAAACTGAGCCTTTCCACTGTGTTTGATACCACGTACTCTCACGATACCAATCGTATCTATCGTTGGGGTTATCTAGCTGTTCGATTCATGTTAGAAAATCATCCACAAGACGTCGAAAGCTTGTTGGCATTGTCGCGCTCTGGCCAGTTCGAACAATGGGCACAGCAGGTGACGTCTTTAGGTCAACAATACGATGCTGAGTTTGAACGTTGGTTGGACACATTAAAAGTGGAACCTGAGCAACCTGATACAGACCCAGAAGAGCCAACAGAACCAACAAGCCCTGAAGCACAAGTGACTGAATTGACGGCGAACCAAAGCCTTCAGCTCAGTGGCGAAGCATACAGCGAAAAACTGTTCTACGTTGATGTTCCAGCCAACACCGTTAACTTCAATGTATCTATTGAGGGGGCGGGTGATGCGGATCTTTACATGAGCTACAACAAAGTCGCGCATTACTATGATTTCGAAATGAGTCAATATGCTGATGGCAGCAATGAAGAGATTGTGTTTGAACCAGAGCAAGATGGTTACGTTAAAGCGGGTCGTTACTACATCAGCTTAACTGGACGTGATAGCTATGACTCAGTGAATCTTGTGGCTGCGTTAGAAGTGGAAGCGCAAACACCGCCAACCCAAGTGCAAGATGATTTAGCACCTGTGGTATTAGAGTCTGGTGAAGCCAAAATGCTTACCGTTCACAAGCAGCGTTATGCGGCAGTTTATGTGCCTGAAGGTGTTGAAGAGGTTCGTGTATGGCTAACGGCTCACTCTCAAACTGGTAATGTCGATCTATACGCGAGTAGGGAGCATTGGCCTACAGTAGAGCAGCACGAGTATGCGTCCAACTATGCAGGCAGCAATGAATACCTTGCGATTCCTGTTACTGAAGCAGGGTACGTGCACTTCGCTCTTCAGGCTCCAGAGCAAGGCGATGACGTTGAAATGCTAGTGCACTTCAACTAAACAGGTTCGATTAACTAAAGTCGAGATAAAACGTCGCTGATACAGCGACGTTTTTGTTTATATCGGACACGATTATAAACAAACAGCGGCGAATGCTAGTTAATCGGCTGATCTATCGAGTTATCAGTTGCCCTTTTTCTAAACGGCTTTAGGTTTGTATTGCAATTTACCGCGCACATAAACTTTTTTAGCGACGCGTTCTGTGACCTAGCTTCTGATTTGTGCTTCCCAAATGGATACAATATATATGCACCCCGTGCAATAAAGTGAAAAGGGAAAGACATGAAAACGCTTATTTATGAAACGTTGATTAGCCTTGCTAACCAAGAACCAGAACAACATGCAAGAATCCGACAAAATCTCTATGAACAGTTGGATCTGCCGTTCGATAAGCAGCTGGCTTTGTATTCTTGTGCCCTTGGTCCTGCAAGTTCAGGCAAGTTGGAGAGCAGTCAAGGCATTAACAACGCGGTAGATTGCGCGGTTAAACTGCTTGAAACTCCTGAGCGCTAATTCACTCGTTGTTTTAATCACGGCCCGAACCCCAAGGGCCGTTTTTAATTGCGGTTAAATTGATTTCAACGTCGTTATTACTCTGCTCTTTCCGCTAGCACTTCTTTGAATGCAAACATGCCGTTTAATGCCGCGGGAAAACCTGCGTAGACGGACATCTGCAAAATGATCTCTTTAATCTCATCCTCGCTACAGCCTACATTCAGCGCTGCATTTAAGTGCACTTTTAGTTGCGGCGCGCAATCCCCCATTGCCGTTAGCGCGGCGACGGTTGCGATTTCTCTCGATTTTAGGTCTAAGCCCGGGCGAGCATAAATATCGCCAAACGGATACTCAATGGTGTACTGAGCTAAATCTGGACAAATATCTTGTAAGGTTTCGATGACATTATGACCAGCGTCGCCATCAATTTGAGAGAGTAGTTCTAATCCTTTGTTAAAGCGTGATTGTTCCATCGGTATGTTCCTAGTGAATAAACGTAAACACACCTTAATCGTTAGAGTTAACTCTAAGTCAACGAACTTTTCCGCTTTTATACAAGGCAATTTTTTCTTCTAGAGCCGATAAGTGCTTTTTCTGTTGCTCAATGTGGCGTTTGAGGTTTTCTTGGTGTTGTTCTAACAGGGCTTGACGTTGTGGTACAGATTGAGAGCCGACTTCCCTTAATTTGGCATACTCTAGAATCTCTTCAAGTGGCATTGCAGTTTCTTTTAAACGCTTAACAAAGCTTATCCAGTTTAGATCTTTCGAACTATACATTCGATGTCCACTCGCGTTTCTATGGACATGTTTAAGTAAACCGATTTTTTCATAGTATCGAAGTGTATGAGCAGATAGCCCGACGAGGTCAGAAAATTCTTTGATATTCATTATTATCCTCCAAGGTAGAGCATACCCCATAGAGATAAGCTAAGTTTCGCATTTTGAAGTCATTTCGGGACAGATACAAACAGAAATCTTTAGTCTTTTAACGCTAGGTATGGTGATTTACTGGATTTTTGAAACGCGCCAAACGTGATCCATCTGCCAGTTTCGTTTTATTAACAATTGATTACTCAACGGGTTGGCTTGGCTATTTTTATCCTTTGGGCCTATTTTAGGGCGTACATAGGTCTTATGTTCTATCTTTTTAAATTTAAGTTTTTGTTAATCAAAACAATGCCTTAGTTTTGTTTTGGTCTGTTCGGGTTGTATGTCGTGTGCCCGTTATTCACTCAGAACGATTTATCGCTGTGCAATGGATGAGTCGCTACGCCTTCGATTTCAGCCTTGAGTTAGTGCTAAAAGGGTGAGTGCCTCTGATGAATAGCTTTTATAATTTCGATTATTGAATTCACTCACAAAAAAATGCAAACAAGTAATCGTGAGTGGAAACGAGCAGGAGAACAACATGAGTGGCTCACAGGAAACACAATCATTCGGTGCAAACGTTATCTTACATGCGTTTGATTGGAAGTATGCTGACATTGCCCAACGAGCAAAAGAAATCCGCGAGCTTGGTTATGGCTCTGTGTTGGTTTCGCCACCAATGAAAAGCGCACACGATGAGCGCTGGTGGCAGCGTTATCAACCACAAGATTATCGTGTTATCGATAATGCTTTGGGTGATACCAAAGATTTTATTCATATGGTTCGTGAACTGGAGCAAGTTGGTGTGTGGGTTTATGCCGACGTAGTGTTTAACCATATGGCAAATGAGGCCCACCTTCGCAGAGACCTTCAGTACCCAAGACAAGAGGTCTTGGAGGAATACCAGAACAACAAACAGAAATATCAGTCGCTAGCGTTGTTTGGCGATCTATCTCAACCACTTTTTGATGAAGAGGACTTTGTTGAAGCATTCGGCATCAAAGACTGGAAAGATAAGTGGCAGGTTCAAAACGGACGTATCACAGGTGGACCAACCGATCCTGGCTTGCCAACTCTTCGTGTTTGTGACCATGTCGTTGAGCAGCAGCGAGCGTACCTAAAGGCGCTGAAAGCTATTGGTGTGAAAGGTTTTCGTATTGACGCTGCGAAACACATGACGTTAGAGCATCTTAAGCGTGTTTGGACAGACGACATCACGCGGGATGTGCATATATTTGGTGAAATTATTACCGATGGCGGTGCGACGGAAGAAGAGTATCAGCTGTTTCTTGAGCCGTATCTACAGGAAACTCGCCTAGGTGCGTACGATTTCCCTTTGTTCTCAACCATGTTTAAGGCGTTTGCTAAAAAGGGCAGCTTCAAGTCTCTGATTGATCCCTATTGTTTTGGTCAGGCTTTGTCCCCCGGTCGTGCGATTACATTTGCTATCACACATGATATTCCTAACAATGATGTCTTTCTTGATCTCATCATGGACGAGGAAAACGAATGGTTAGCTTATGCCTATATTCTAGGCCGAGATGGCGGTGTGCCGTTGATTTATACCGACTTAAACACCAGCGGTATTAAAGGTAAAAATGGTCAGCCAAGGTGGCAAGGTGCATGGAGCGACCCGAGAATGACAAAAATGATCCAGTTCCATAATATGACGCATGGCGAGCCGATGAGTGTTCTTGAAGGTAACGATGACATGCTCGTACTTAAGCGAGGTGACAAAGGTATTGTGGTGCTTAATAAATCACAGCGTCAACAGTCTTTGACATTAAAAACGGATGGCAATTGGGTTGATTTGATGACAGAACAAATCATTCCAACTGACGGTAAGTTAATCGTACCATCTAAGTCGTCGATGTTACTTGTCGCGAACTAGAAGATGTACACACCGAGCTTAGCAACTTCGGTGTGTATGTTTTTCATCGTCATTCACGTTCTGCTGAAGTTCAATAGAAACTCAAACTCTCTCGTTTTTGCTAGAAATTTATGAGCACTCGTTAACGCAACATTCTGCTTTTAAAAAACCAATTACGTCATCTAAGCACTGATACTCTGCAACACAAAAAAGGGTTCTACCCTCGCGGCGCTGGGTGAGAAGACCAGCTGAAGCAAGGCTCGAGATATGATGAGAGAGAGTGGATGCTGGAATGCCAAGCTTTTCTTGTACGCCGCCTACCGCGATACCTTTGTATCCCGCTTTGACGACTTCTTTGTAAATACTTAAACGAGTCGGATGCCCTAACTCTTTTAGTGCTTTAGCAACGGCTTCAAGCTCCATACTGACCTCTAAAGAATGACCACAGTAATTTTGTTTCGATAATAGGGAAAGTCTCGGTAAATGCCAACTATTACGATCTCAGAACAGTTTAAATCAGATGAGATTCATACTGGCTCATGCCTTCATGACAACAATTGTCTGTTCTAATGAGACAGATCAATCTTCATTATTATTTCACGCCACGTTCAAAATCCCTCGTCTACACTCAATGTTGAGTTGTCAGTTGGCAGACCAAGGAGGCGGCCATGATTGCGGTTCATAGAGATTATTGTTTGTCTAACAGTTCGGAGTTACATGCCCACGTTAAAGTCAACCCTGTTGGTAAATTAGAAGTTGAGATTGTTGAACTTCAAGAGCGCCACACCACAGAGTTTGATGATTTGTCTTTTGAGAGTCGTGGGTGTGAAACTCGAATCTGTGGTAAAGAAGACACAACTCCGTGGCAGTTCAATCTTGCAGTTACTGATGCGTTAGAGCTTTCTCATTTAGTGGAAGAAGCAAACGAAGAGTATGAGATTTTAATGAATGATCTTATGTAATATCGAGAAGATCATTTTATTCTGCACGGCGTGTGGCTCTGTACTGAAAAAATAAAAACCTCCCAAGCGGGAGGTTTTTAATATGGAGTGCGTTATCGTTGGATAGGCTCTTCTCTTGGTGGTGTTAGCTCTTGGACGTTATCTTCATTAAAGTCATCGGCGTAACCTTTAGGTGGCGGTGTCCAACCACGTTCTGACCGCGATAGTTTGTCATGACGATCTTTTTGCATCTCTTCCGCCATTTTCTCCTCTAACTGAATAAACAGTTGTCGGAAATTGTTGTCATAGCGTTCACCTTCAGAATCATCTTCCCAAGCTTTGTAAAGTATTTCTGACTTACGTGCTTCAACACGCTTATATGTCGCCTTCTGTTGTTCAACAAAGAAGGGGTGAATGCCAAGGGCTTTCATTGTGTGACCGCCCATCTCCAATGCAGAATGGTAGGTCTCTGATTCAATAATATCAGCCCCCGCTTGACGCAAAAGATAGCCATGTCCACGGTCAAAGGCACGTGCAATCACTGTTACTTTTGGGTACGTGTGCTTAACGTACTTCACCAGTTCTACACTCGATTCTTGGTTATCAATCGCCACAACCAACGCAGCGGCGTGCTCAATGCCGGCTGTATGTAGCATATCTGGTCGAGTCGCGTCGCCAAAATAGGCGCGAGTGCCAATCTGGCGCATGTTATCGACTTGGTCAGATTGATGGTCAAGTACCACGGTAGTCACGCCGTTTGATACCAATAGGCGATTCACTATTTGTCCAAAGCGGCCGATGCCGGCGATGATCACCGTGCCTGTTTCCTCAATCGTATCGCTTTCGCGTTCATTTGACTGGCTTTCAAAGCGCGGCAGAATCACTCTATCAAACAGAATAAACAAACCTGGTGTCAGGAACATCGAAATCGCAACCACTAACGCAAGAGTTTGTGAAAGTTCAAATGGGATGACGTGGTTTTGCACTGAAAAGCTTAGAAGTACAAAGCCGAATTCACCTGCTTGAGCCAAGCTTAGGGTAAACAGCCAGCGGTTGCTGCCTTTCACCCTAAATATCAGTGCAAGAATAAACAGCACCAAGGCTTTCAAAACCATCACGCCAATGGTCAATGCCATGACCAACCAGAAATCACCAAAAAGGACCGAGAAGTTGATCCCTGCGCCAACGGTAATAAAGAACAGACCTAACAATAGGCCTTTAAATGGTTCGATATTGGATTCTAACTCGTGGCGGAATTCACTGTTCGCCAATACAACGCCAGCCAAGAAGGTTCCTAAGGCAGGAGATAAGCCCACTAAACTCATCAGTGCAGCGATACCAATGACAAGCATGAGTGCAGTTGCGGTAAAGATTTCTCGCAAACCAGAGCTAGCCACATAATTGAGCAGCGGTCGACTTAAAAAGTGTCCACCAACGACGACGATTGCTATCGATGCTGTGATTACGATGCCGTATGCCCAGCCTGGCAACCCCGCAACGAGGCTTAATTCTTCATGGTGCGCTGCGGCTGTTTGTGCTGCGGACTGTGCCTGTTCAATTAATTCAGGTAAGGCCAATAGGGGAATGAACGCCAACATTGGTATCACTGCAATATCTTGAAAAAGCAACACGGAGAAAGCGTTTTGTCCACCTTCCGTCTTCGTTAATCCTTTTTCGCTAAAAGTTTGCAAAACAATCGCAGTAGAAGAGAGGGCGAAGATCAAACCTATGGCTAAGGCTATGGTCCAAGGCTGGTCAAAGTATAAGGCAATACCCATAATCGCCGCGACGGTACCGCCGACTTGCAGACCTCCTAAGCCCATTAAGCGATTGCGCATCGCCCACAACATTTTGGGTTCGAGCTCTAAGCCAACGAGAAACAGCATCATCACCACGCCAAACTCGGCAAAGTGCTGGATTGTTGTTGTTTCTTCACCGACTAAACCGATAATTGGGCCAATAACCACACCTGCGATGAGATAGCCTAAAACGGACCCAAGTCCCAAACGCTTAGCAAGTGGGACTGCAATTACAGCAGCAATCAAATATACGAAGGCTTGTAAGAATATCCCTGTCATGAAGCCTCCTTAATGAGCTCTGGCAATGCGCTGTTAAGCTTGATTAATGACGCCGCAGCTTCAACATCCAACCTATCTTCGACTAAAGCTGTTAGCAGGCTCTTGTACCGCTCAACATGACGAGGGATTCGCCCTTCTTCATCTGCTGTACGTGCGCCAAACATCGCGAGAGGGGCAATGTAGTTCATGCCGGTCAGTGCGGACATTTGTTCAATAGGCGCAAGCAGTTGACGAATCGTAAAGTGGTTGTAGCCCTCTGCCTTATAAGCTTCTTCTTTGCCCCCTGCAGACAGCACACAAAGCATGGTCTTGCCTTGCAGTGCTGTGCCATCTGTACCGTAAGCAAAGCCATATTCCAAAACCAGATCTTGCCACTCTTTTAAAATCGCAGGCGTTGAATACCAATATAGTGGGAATTGGAAAATCACCACGTCATGCTCACGTAAGCGTTGCTGCTCACGGTCGATATTAATATCGAAACGAGGGTATTCGCCATAGAGATCAACACATGTCACGCCTTCAATTTTTTGAGCTTCTTTGAAAAGTGGAGTATTCACTTCTGAACGATGCTGGGAAGGATGAGCAAAGAGAATGAGTACTTTTTTATTTGCCATAGGGATCCTTGCTATCTAAATAACCATGCCCAGTAGGAGCGCGGGTTGGTTAGAAAATGTAACTCATAAATGATCACCAAGCTAGTTTGGAAAACTGTTTAAGCTGTTTCAATATCAATAAAAAACCACCAAATAGATTGGTGGTTTTGGGAAGCGTTACGTTTTACTAATCATGAATAGGGACGACTAGAATATCCACCGGTGACTTGTTAATTAAGTGTCTGGAGTAAGAAATAATCTTGCTCCAGAAATCTTGGTGGTGACCACAAATCAACAGATCCACTTCTTGTTCTTTAATGGTGACTTCCAATTTATCAGCTAAATCACCTGTGCCTACAAAGAAGTGTTTAAGTGGGTAGTCCATGTAATCACTGAATGTTCTTAAACACTCCATTGAATGCTCATTCAACGGCCTTTGATCCGGGTTCTCTTTAATGTCTACAAGCTCGCGATAGATTTCTCCGTGCGTACCATCAATATGGATAAAGGAGATATCGGAGTCGAGATAGTTTGCCATTGATACCGCTCTGTCGATAAGCACGGTGCTTTCATCTGACAGTTCGAGTGCAACAAGGATATGTTTGTATTTCATAACCACGCCCTTATGTGGATTATCTTTACCCTAAGCATAGTATGGCTTGGGCAAAAATTGTGTTGATAAGATCTCGAAATTGTTCAAAGTTTTGTTAAAAAGTTAATACGATATAACAACTTGCTGTGAAACTTTCTCTTTGTACTCATTTGGTTAGAAAGCTTGCTTTTTGAACAAAAAAGCCGCTACACTCTGCGCATCATTTCTCTAGGAGATTACGCCAACATGAAGAACTAAACCTGTCATCCATATTTTTACTTATTTTTTGGATCTGCAGGGTTAGTAGGCGTAGCTCACTTTCCGATATTTCTTTGCAACAAGACAAATTTTTTATTTGACGTTTATCGTCGAGCTTTACATAAAGCTTAATGCGTTTGTGCACGCGTTTTGTTGCAATCTCAAATCATAGTTACGGCTGTTGTCCCTGTCATACAGGAGGCAAATTATGCCAGTTTTACAAGCTTTTAATGTTAGCCATCAGTTTGATAATGGCGAGACGCTATTCCAGTCTATTTCTTGTTCCATGACTAAACGACGTGTTGGTTTGGTTGGGCGCAATGGCATCGGTAAGTCGCTTTTGGCTTCCATTTTGGCGGGCGAAACTCAGCCTGCCAGCGGTGTTGTGACTTCTCCCTCTTCTTTCATGATGTATCGCCAGCAGCCGTCTGATCTGCTTTCAGGTCAGCAATCGATCGCCCAGTTTTTGGGAACAGACTCGGTCTTACATGCTTTGAAGCAGATTGAACAAGGTGATGTTTCTGAGCATTGGTTCGAACTGGTTGGCGAACAGTGGGATATTGAACAGAAACTCAAACAGCAGCTTGCTGCGATGGGCTTGCCGCAAGACCCTGATTTCTCTTGTGCTCGGCTCAGTGGTGGTCAGTTGGCGCGTTTGCAGTTATGGCAGTTGTTTGAAAACGAAACGGAACTTTTGATTCTCGATGAGCCATCCAATCACCTCGATACCGAGGCGAAACAATGGCTGATAGAGTCTATGACGTATTTCGGCGGCGCGATTTTACTCATCAGTCACGATCGTGAGCTGCTGCGAGATATGGAGGAAATTTGGGAACTATCGGGCCTAGGTTTACAGGTTTTTGGTGGAAATTACGATGTGTATGCCGAGCAAAAACGCACTGAGCTACAAGCGGTCGAAAGGCAGTTAGCGCAGGTCGATAAACAGAAAAAACGGTTAGCTGAGCAAGCCCAGAAAAATCGCGAAAAAGCAGACCAACGCGCCGCGCAAGGGAACAAACTGCGCAAAGACGGCAGTCAGCCCAAAATTTTGCTTGATGGCAAAAAGGATAGCGCGACCGCCAGCACCTCAAATCGCAATAAGAATGAGCAACTCAGACAAGTGCATTTACAAGCCAAAGAGCGGGCGTTGCAATCGCGACATGAGCAGCTCAAAGCGCAAAAGCTTTATCTTGCAGATAATCCGAACCGTTCGAGAAAAGTGTTGTCGATACAAGAAGGTATATTGCCTTTTGGGGATTCTACCCCTATCACTTTGCAGATTTTTGCGAACGACAAAGTCCATCTCAAAGGGAAAAATGGATGCGGAAAGTCAACCTTGTTAAAGACGTTGCTTGGCGAGTTGTCGTTTCTGAGAGGTGAGCTGCAAGTGAATACTCCCTTGTATTATCTCGACCAACACTTTGGCGCAGTGAATCCAAATCTTTCGTTACTTGAGAACGTAATGGAGACTTGCCAAGAGATGACGGAAAGTGAAGCGAGAACCTTACTGGCGGGGATCGGTTTTCGTCGAGACGCTGTGTTTCGGTTGGGATGCGTACTAAGCGGTGGCGAGAAGATGAAGCTCGCAATGCTGATCGTCAGCCATCAACACTCCCAGCCTTTGCTGCTGCTCGATGAACCAGATAACCATCTCGACCTCGAGTCAAAAATAATGCTTAGTCAGGCGTTAAATGCATACAAAGGTGGATTTGTTCTGATTAGTCACGACCAAGATTTCGCTTCTGAGTCTGGGGTTTTGCGTCAAATCGAACTGAATTAGACGAAAGAGAGTAAACGCCATCGTAGCTCTTAAGTATTGCTCCCAAGCTCTACACCGCCACTTACCGATATGTAGAATTGGCAGGAAATGAGGGAGTTAGGATGGCTTTCACAACTCGTTTAATGAAATTAGATTCATTTTGTCGATATATAGTAGAGTTCTGATGTATTGCACAAAAAGACAACAGAAAAATAAAAAGGAATTTCATGAAAAAGAACACCCTAGCATTCGCAACGGCTCTCGCACTCGGAAGTGTGTTGTCTGTGGCGCATGCAAATGAAGCGGCGCAGTCGTCGGTTGAACAAGTAACCCCGAAAGCCATCACGTATCCAACCACACAAAAAGTGGATGTTGTCGATGACTACTTTGGTACAAAAGTGAGTGATCCTTATCGCTGGTTGGAAGACGATCTCAGCCCAGAAACCGCAGAATGGGTGAAGGCACAAAATGCAGTGACGTTTGATTATCTGTCGAAAATCCCTTACCGCGAGCAGATTGAAGATCGCATCACTAAGCTCATGGACTACGAAAAGCAAAGCCAACCGTTCAAAGAGGGTAAGTTCACTTATTTCTACAAAAATGACGGGTTACAAAACCAAGATGTGCTTTATCGGCAGTTAGGTGATGGTGACGCAGAAATTTTCCTCGATCCAAATACGTTTAGTGAGGATGGCACCACATCGTTAGCGGGAGTGAGCTTTTCACGAGACGGTTCTTTGGTCGCATACAGTATTTCGGAAGGCGGTAGCGATTGGCGCAAAGTCATTGTGTTAGACACAGAAACCAAAAAGCCAGTCGGTGAAACGCTGGTGGATATTAAGTTCAGCGGCATCAGTTGGCTCGGCAATCAAGGTTTCTATTACTCGAGTTATGACAAGCCACAGGGGAGTGAACTCTCCGCGAAGACAGATCAACACAAGCTCTACTTTCATAAGCTTGGGACGAAACAAAGTGAAGACCAGCTGATTTTCGGCGGGTTTGAGGAAGAGAAATACCGTTATGTTGGCGGCTATACGTCAGATGATGAACGCTACTTGTTTATCTCAGCCAGCGTATCGACATCGGGTAACAAACTGTTCTTTAAAGATCTGAGTAAGCCAAACAGCCCGCTTAAAACCATTTTAGATAACACCAGTTCTGATACTTGGGTGATAGACAACCAAGGCACGAAGCTGTACTTGGTTACGAACCTTAACGCGCCGAACAAACGCGTCGTGACGGTGGATGCGAGTCAGCCGCAGCCCAAAAACTGGAAAGATTTGATCCCTGAAACAAAGAACGTGTTACGTGTTTCTACCGCGGGTGGCAACTTGTTTGCGAGCTATATTGTTGATGCGATCTCGATGGTGAAGCAATACGACATGAACGGCAAACTCATCCGAGAAATCAAATTGCCTGATATTGGCAGCGCATACGGTTTCTCGGGTAAAAAAGAAGAAACCGAAGTCTACTATTCTTTCACCAACTACAAGATGCCAAGCACTACGTATCGTCTGAACATCAAAGATGGTGATAGCGAGGTGTACTACAAATCTAAAGCGCCATTTGATCCCGCTTTATATGAATCTCGCCAGGTGTTTTACACCTCAAAAGACGGAACAAAAGTGCCGATGATCATCACCTATAAAAAAGGGACACCGATGGACGGCAGTGCACCAACCATCCTATATGGTTATGGTGGTTTCAACATCAGCCTCACACCATCTTTTAACCCGACACGTGCGGCTTGGTTGGAGCTTGGTGGTGTTTACGCGGTAGCGAACATTCGTGGCGGTGGGGAGTATGGTAAAGAGTGGCACAACGCTGGCATTCAAATGCAAAAGCAAAATGTGTTTGATGACTTTATTGCGGCGGCTGAATTCCTAATTGATGAAAAGGTAACGTCATCAAACAAGTTAGCCATTAACGGTGGATCGAATGGTGGCTTGTTAGTGGGGGCAGTTATGACGCAACGTCCAGATCTGTTTAAAGTGGCGCTGCCAGCAGTCGGCGTACTGGATATGTTGCGTTACCATACTTTTACCGCAGGTGCTGGTTGGGCGTATGACTACGGTACGGCAGAGCAAAGTAAAGAGATGTTCCAATATCTGAAAGGTTATTCGCCAGTGCACAATGTAAAAGTGGGGGTGGAATACCCAGCGACATTGATTACAACGGGTGATCATGATGATCGTGTTGTTCCTGCTCACTCTTACAAATTTGCTGCTGAGTTGCAGTCAAAACAGGCGGGTTCAAATCCGACTTTAATTCGCATCGAAACCAATGCAGGACATGGTGCAGGCACACCAACGCGTAAAATAATTGAGACAAATGCAGATATTTATAGTTTTGCACTGTTCAATATGGGAATAGAGAAACTGCAATAGTGCGAATTGTTTGCGTTTTAGTTATCGAAACGCATCGGCGCTTTATCGCTCGATAATAAAAGGGAATCACAGAGAGTGATTCCTTTTTATTTATTATAGGCCTACTATTCTAATCTGATGCTAGGCTAATCAAACTAAGGTTTTTTACATTATTATAATGTTCTAATTAATCTGAAGAGTGTGGTACGATCGAAATGAAACATTGATCGCGATCACCTAAATCCATTGCACTCTCTATTTATATGGTAAAATTAATTAATCATTTGTTCTAATGATAATTGAATTTTCATAATTTTTAATATTTCCTTCTTCATTAGTATTACCAAATTTCAAGTTATATAAGATATAAGTAGCGGTGATTGAACTTTTACGATGCTTTATTTTATTTTAATTAAAACGTCGAATGTTTCGTCATTATTGAATTTGCTTTGATAATTTATGTTATCCAAAGCGAGTTGTGTTGCTTGCTATTTATGATGACCTCATGACGTGAATAATTTTATAATCATTAAAATGGATACAGTTTTATGAATTTAGTGAAACCGTCTGTTGCCATTGTGGTTGCAGCCCTACAACTCGCGTCTTCTGCCTATGCGCAAACAAACAATAGCGAAGAACTACAAGATATGTCTGACCCACTTGCGGTATACACCCAAGCTGGCTTTGGTATTACTGATAAAGGCGCGAACATCAAAATCGGTCAAACTTACCAATCTAGCCAGCCTGGTACCATGGCGATGAACATCATTGAAATGAAAGGCATTGGTGGTGAGCTATTTGGCATTCGCGACAATGACGATCCAATATATGCCAACGTTGATGACAGCATTGACTCTTTCCGACTACGTAATTTCCAAGTAGAAGTCGCAAAAGGTCTAGGCCGTCAATTAGATGTAAACTACGACGTTGATAACGATAAATTAGATGCATCTTATAGCTTTATTCAAGGTCTACCTAAGTTTGGTATGTTGCAGCTATTTCCTTTAGCTGGTGCGGGTGTCACTATTGCTAATGATTTTAGTGGTGATGACAAAGGTTATGAAATTCCAGGTACTTTCACTGTTGTGGGTATGTACTCAAAAATTGAATTAACCGATAAAATCTGGATTAACTACAACCCAATGTATATGCATACGTTGTCAGGGTCTAGTCAATATAAAGATACTTATTACGCGGGTGAAGATAATATCTTGACTCATGAGTTTGCGTTGTCTTATCAAATTAATCCTCGCGCAAATATTCGTTACTTTGCAAACTGGAATGAGCACGTTAATTTCGGTGATGGTGATCACCGTATCGAATTTAACTACCAATTCTAACTCCCTCGTTTATTTCCAGAATAGAAAGTGTGTTTATCCATATATTTAAATATTTAGGCTAGGGCACTTTCTAAATAAAGTAGGTTTATCATGAAAGCCAAATATAAATTTGCGTTGGTATCTATTGCTATATCTTCTGCATTACTATCAGGATGCAAAACTGGCGATATCGCAACGAAAACAGCCCAAGCACCCTCTGTTGAAACCGTTACCCTAACCGAAACAAAAATCACTCCTTATCATACTTTTATCGGTCGAACTGAAGCGGTAAATGACGTTGATATTATGCCGCGAGTCGGTGGCGAATTAACCGCGATTCATTTTAAAGATGGCGATATGGTCGAAAAAGGCCAATTGTTGTTTGAAATCGACGACCGTCCTTACAAAGCGGCACTGGCGTATGCAAAAGCGTCGTTGCAAAAAGCAAAAGCACAACTCGTTCAAACTACGCGTGATGCAGAACGTGTGAAGAAACTCATCAAAGATAAAAGCATCAGTGAGCAGCAATACGATGACGCCATTGCCGCGCAAGCCGCAGCGATTGCTTCGGTAGAAGAGGCGAAGGCGACGCTGGTTTCAGCAAGGCTCGATCTTGAATTTAGCTCTGTGCGTGCTCCTTTCTCTGGTCGCGTGGGTTTCAGCAACTTCCGAGTGGGTGACCGTATTTCGAAAATTCAACTCGTTCCTCTTGTTTCGATCACTCAAGTAGACCCAATTCGCTTTGGCTTTGATGTGGATGAGAAGCTCTACCGCCGCGTAAGAAGTGCGATTGATGTGGCTCATCGTAACGATGACAAACTGGATGTTGATTTAACACTGACGCTTTCAGACGGTTCATTGTATCCGCTGGATGGCAAGATCTACGCCGTTGGCAACAAGATCGATTTAGAAACAGGCTCAATTCGAGCAGAAGCACAATTCGATAATCCAACTTACGCGCTTATGCCGGGTGAATATGGCAACTTGACCATCAAGCTGCGCAATAAAACCATTGATGGTTTGCTTATCCCATCGGCGGCTGTTCAACAAGACCAAGCGGGTGACTACGTCATGGTGGTTGGTGATGATCACGTGGTGTCTCGTCGTAACGTTGAACTCGGTCAGACCTACGGTGTGAAACGTGCTGTGCTGACTGGTTTGGCGGCTAACGAAAAAGTCATCGTCAATGGTCTACAAAAAGTGCGTCCGGGTGCAACGGTGAAAGACGTTGAGCTACAGAGTGAACAAGGCTGAGTGAGTACTGATGTTAAGTAAATTTTTCATTCACCGGCCGAAGTTTGCTTTGGTGATCTCACTGGCGATGACATTGATGGGTATGCTCGCCCTGAAAGTCTTGCCAATTTCTGAGTATCCTCAAATCTCTCCAACGGTAATTACGGTGAGCACCATGTATCCGGGTGCAAACGCGGACGTGGTTAAAAAGACCGTAGCACAACCGATAGAAGCCAAAGTCAACGGCGTTGAAGACATGATTTACATGTCTTCTGTGATTGGTAACGATGGCTCATACACATTGCGTATTTACTTCCGAGTGGGCGCAGATGGCGATATGGCGCAGGTTCGTGTGAACAACTTGGTGGCACAGGCGACGTCGTCTCTACCACAAGAAGTAAACCAAATCGGTGTGACGGTTAAGAAGAAATCTTCCGACATGCTGGGCGTTATCACACTGCGTTCTCCGAAACAGTCTCACGACAGTATCTACCTTTCTAACTACGCGGATCTCAATATTGTCGAGCGTCTAAAACGTATCGAAGGTATGAGTGACATTACGCTGCTGGGTAAGAAAGACTACTCAATGCGTATTTGGTTGAACCCAAATAAACTGGCTACCTTGAAGCTTTCTGCTAGCGATGTTATTGGCGCAATTAAAACGCAAAACATCCAAGTGGCGGCGGGTAAGATCGGTGGTATGCCAGCTCCAGGTGACCAGCAATATCAATATGTTTTGCAAACCAAAGGCCGCCTCACTTCTGCGGAAGAGTTCGAGAACATCATCATTCGTGCGAGCAAGAAAGGTTCTTTGATTCGCTTGAAAGATGTGGCTCGTGTGGAAGTTGGTGCACAAGGTTACGAAGCTGATGGTCGTATGAATAACGAACCAGCCGCCGTTCTGGCCTTGTACCAGTTGCCGACCGCGAACGCGCTAGACGTGATGGAACGCGTGAAAGAGGCCATGAAAGAGTACGAGAAATCGTTCCCAGATGATTTGGTCTACGACATCGCGTATGACTCTACCGAATACGTAGAGACATCGATTGATGAAGTGTACGAGACGCTGGTGATTGCAGTACTTCTTGTCACCTTCGTTGTGTACGTTTTCTTGCAGAACTGGCGAGCGACCATCATTCCAACCTTAGCGATTCCGGTTTCCATCATTGCGACGTTCGCAATCATAGGCGTGATGGGCATGACCATTAACACGATCTCGTTGTTTGGCTTGATCCTCGCCATCGGTATCGTGGTGGACGATGCGATCATCGTGGTAGAGAACGTGGAGCGGGTTATCCATGAAGAGCATTTAGACCCGATTCCGGCCACGATCCAAGCTATGAAAGAAGTGACAGGGCCAGTATTGGCAACAACGCTTATTTTGTTGGCGGTATTTGTACCGGTTGCGCTATTGCCGGGTATTTCTGGTCGAATGTTCAACCAGTTCGCGGTCACCATCTGTGTATCGGTGCTGCTCTCTGCGATCAACGCATTAACGTTAACGCCAGCGCTTTGTGCGTTGATGTTGAAATCTACTCACTCGCAACCTATTGCGCCTTTGCGTGCGTTTAACCGAGGTTTTGAAGCAATAACGCGCAAATACCAAGGTTTAGTTGGCTTCTTGAGCCGCCGCATTGTGCTGAGTATCGGTGTTTATGGCGCGCTTATTGCGGTGCTGGCATTTGCGTTCATGACCGTACCTTCTTCTTTCGTTCCGAACGAAGATAAAGGCGTGTTCATGGTCGAAATGCGTTTGCCAGACGCAGCAGCATTGCAGCGTACTGCACCATTAATGAAGAAGTACGTTGATGAGCTAAAACAGATGGAAGGTGTGGAGAACGTGGTTTCGGTTGCGGGCTTCTCGGTAATTAACATGGCGTCGATTCCAAACTCGGGCATGTTGATCATCAAACTGGATAACTGGAGCAAACGTAAAGACCCTGAACTACACCAACGTGCGTTGATGAACAAAGTTAACCAAATGCTGAACTCAACGCCAGATGCCGCTTCGTTCGTTTTCGCGACGCCGGCAATCAAAGGCATGGGTGCGGTGGATGGTTTCAACCTTGTGCTGCAGGACAACTTGGGCCGTTCTCCACAAGAGTTGGCAAAAACAACCGCTGATTTTGTTGCCCAAATCAATCAACTGCCTGAAGTGGCGCGTGCGTTCTCGATTTTCCGTGCGAACATTCCGCAACGCTACATCGATATTGATCGCGATAAAGCGATTTCGATGGGCGTACCGTTGAATGAAATCTTCAGCACACTGCAAGCACAGTTGGGCGGTGCCTACATTTCTGACTTCAACTTGTTTGGTCGTTCGTACCAAGTGAAAGTGCAAGCAGAAGAGCAATACCGTGACAACATCGACGACATCGACCATCTGTTTGTTCGCTCAAGCTCTGGAAAAATGGTGTCACTGGCAACGCTAGTGAAAGTGAAGCCGATCTTCGGCCCTGATACCTTATCGAACTACAACATGTTCAGTTCTGCAACCGTGAACGGTGCGCCAGCGCCAGGTTACAGCTCGGGTGATGTTGTAAAAGCCATTGAAAAACTGGCTGCGGAATCTTTGCCAAGTGGTTACTCGTACGAGTGGTCAGGCATGACTTACCAAGAGATGAAAGCAGGCAACATGGCACCAATCGCGTTCGCATTGTCTTTGCTGTTCACCTACTTGTTCTTGGTGGCTCAGTACGAAAGTTGGACCATTCCTGCTGCGGTAATGATGGCGGTTCCAGTCGCGATTCTCGGCGCAATGGGCACGCTACTGCTGGTGGGACAACCGTTCGATTTGTACGTGCAGATTGGTGTCGTCATCTTGATCGGTATGTCCGCCAAAGTGGCGATTCTTATCGTGGAATTTGCCAAAGTTCTGCGAGAAGAAAAGGGCTTATCCATCATTGATGCTGCCAAAGAAGCTGCTCGAATTCGTTTCCGTGCAGTACAGATGACCGCATTCGCCTTCATCTGGGGGGTATTCCCGTTGGTGATTGCATCGGGTGCTGGTGCGGCATCTCGTCACTCACTGGGCTTTGCGGTATTCGGCGGCATGATTCTCTCTACGTTTGTAGGCACGTTGCTGACGCCGGTGTTCTTCGTGATGATGCAATCTCTGCGCGAGAAGTTTAAGCGAAAGAAACCCACTGAACTTGAGGTGAGCGAGCAATAACGCTGATTTCAACTGACTCCACAACACCCCCACGCTGTGTGCGATTGGCCAATGCCTTTCATTGATATACAACCACCGTCGCAGCGTGGGTTCCCCAAAAAATAATAGGTTTTAGCATGAAAAATCTTTCAAAAATCGTCGTAGCGAGCTCTCTACTGACGTGTGCTGCTGCGCAAGCGGGTGGGTTATACCTTTACGAAACAACAGCATCGGATATTGGTTTGGCATCCGCTGGTATGGCGGCTCGTGCGCAAGATGCCTCAGTAATGGCAGCAAACCCGGCTGGTCTGGCGAATGTTTCTGGTAAATCTTTCTCTGGTAACCTGATTGGCCTTTACGGTGACGCGCAACTAGACACGATGACTGGCGATGCGGGCAACGTGATTGGTTTTGTTCCTATGGCGTCGGCATTTTACAGCCAACAAGTAAACGACAAATGGACGCTGGGTATTGGTCTGTATGGCAACTACGGTCTTGGCCTCGAGTACGAAGGTCTTTTGAATAATCATTTAGATATTCCTACAGCAACGACGCAAGCCTTAACCATTCAACCTTCCGCTTCTTACCGCATCAATGATCACTGGTCTGTGGGTGCGGCGCTTGGCATTCAGTACGGTATGTATGAAGTGGAAACGAAGGGAGCCCTGAACTTCAATGACGAAGACCAAGATACTCAGCTCAACGGCCGAGTAGGTGTGCTTTATGAGGCAACACCAGGCACGCGTCTTGGGTTGTCTTACTCTTCTGAAACCGAATTTGAATTCGACAATAGTAACTCCATTGCTCCACAACAACTGATCTTCAGTGCTTACCATGAAGTGAATGATGACCTAGCGGTGATGTGGAACGTGAACTGGCAAGACTGGAGCGAATACACAACCACGCTGGGCGTAGAGACACAAGACACTTACCAAATCGCATTGGGTACTCAGTACAAACTGAATGAAAAAATGATGTGGAATGCAGGTTTTGCATTCGATACCAGCATGTATGAAAGCCAATCAAACGGTGACATTACCGTTCCTACTGGCAAGGCGTACCGCATTGGTACAGGCATTGATTACAAATTGGATTCAGAAAACTCAATTGGTTTCGCGTTGGAAGCGATCTTGATGGAATCGTCGGAAACGCCACGCTTACAAGCTGGCTTTGATGAGCCTGCTCTCTACTTCATGAGCATGAGCTACAACTGGAAAAACTAATCATTCCTAATCGCTAAAACGCCTTCCTTACAGGCCATTCCACCCTAACTACCTGCACTGGATGCTGTCACGCCATCTAAGGTAGTTAGGGCGCTTCTGTCACATCTAGTGAGTGATGATTCAAAAAATATCTGCGCAGCTAAGTGCGGGTATTCAACATCTCAAAGGACTAAAAAATGAAAAACAAACTAGCGTTAGTGTGTACGACTTTGTTGGTCAGTACGCTGGCTCATGGTGCCGAGCATCGAGTAAAAGACAATAAAAACAAGTTGGCGGATGACCCAACAAAAGTCATCACGAAATTTGGCGCGTCGTACGCAAACAACTACGATTTTGATGATCAAAACATCTCATTCTCGGGCTCACTTGCGCTTGACCAAGCGCGCAAAATTAACCTGCGTATCAATGATGATGCGAGCGAGTGGCGTATTGGTGGCTCGTGGTTGTTTCCGGTCGGTATCGTGAACTTCAACTTCGGTAAAAATGAATATGTAAACGGCGCGGATCAAACCAACTACAGCGTTGGTACCTTTATGCCGCTAAGTTATTTCGGGATTGAGCCAGCAGGCTTCCAAATTTTCCCAATGGCAGGCTATACGTACAACACTGGTGATGTTCCTGTTTGTGACGGTGCAGAAAGTAGTCTCTGTAGCGAGCCTAACTTTACGGGGACGCCAAGTGCAGAGAATGGCTTCAACATGATGAGCTCTTCAGGCAGTAGCGGTTACGTTGGTGCATTTGCGCTGAAATCGTTTACCAAAGAGCTGACGTTAATCAGCTTCGCAGCAGGCACTTACGGCTCAGAAAACAGTGAAGGAGAGAACTACAAAGGCTTCTTTGGTGGTATTGGTCTTGGTTACCTCGTGAGCAAACGCCACTCTTTTAACGTAATGACGTTTGTCATGGACAACAACACCTATTTGGATGAAGCAGACAAGCGCATCGTGCTATCATATCAATATCAATTTGAATAAATAAAAACGCAGCCCAAATAGCTGCGTTTTTACTTTGATAGAATGAACTAGTGAATTGAGTTGTTTTCTTCGATCTTTTTCTGGTACTGGTGTTTTAATATATACATGCGCTTAACATCGCTGTAAGCGCCGTTAATAAAGTATTCTTCTACAAGGTGACCTTCTTCGATAAAGCCGCACTTTTTGTATAAGTGAATAGCGACTTCGTTATCCACTGCGACTAATAAGTAGATTTTACGTAGATTAAGAATTGAGAATGAGTAATCTAACGCACGATTAATCATCTCTGTCGCATAACCTCGGCCTTGATGCTCTGGGGCGATGATTATCTGAAATTCCGCGCTGCGGTGAATGTAGTTAATCTCGATCAGCTCAACTAAGCCAATTACGATGCCGTCTTCATCTTCGACGACAAAACGCCTTTCAGCGTCATCATGTATATGTTTTCGATAAAGTTCTTCGAGCTCGTCATAAGACTCGTAAGGTTCTTCGAACCAGTAGGCCATGATATTTCGGTTGTTATTCAGTTCATGAATAAAGCGCAAATCAGAACGCTCTAATGCACGCATTTTTAGGCCTTTCTTCATCATTTTTCTCCAATGAGGGCGGAGAATACCTCCGCACTTGATGCTAGAAAATATTACCGTATTTCACAAGAATCGCGCATCTTTTTTTGGAAAATATCCTGTGATTTTCAATGTGGAAACTTAGAGT
The DNA here is from genome assembly GCF_033338635.1 of Vibrio sp. Vb1755. Taxonomy (NCBI): domain Bacteria; kingdom Pseudomonadati; phylum Pseudomonadota; class Gammaproteobacteria; order Vibrionales; family Vibrionaceae; genus Vibrio; species Vibrio sp. Vb1755. The sequence continues at coordinate 22,393 of NZ_JAWOTA010000029.1, forward strand.
TCACGACAAATATAAATTAATCTTTACGATAAAAAACTCGATTAGGTGCTTTGCCTAATATCGTATTAAATACCGCGCAACGACTTAGTGTCTTAATCTAAACAAACAAGGTATTCAATATGTTTTCAATCGGTGACGTAGTAGTAGCGACTAAAGGTATCGATCTTGGCGAAATGGTTGTTACAGGTTTAAGCAGTGGCGGTTTTTACACACATGTAAAAGCAGGCGAAAAAACACTAACTTACCCAGCTAAAGATCTTAAGAAAGCATAATTAAATTTGCTCATTCTTATTTTTAACTGGCTTAAAGTTCGTACTAGTTATTTTAAGCGGGTTAGAATCGATAAAAGGTAGCGCAATGAGTCGCTACCTTTTTTATTTTTTCTACCTTTCTTCACCAATATGAAACTCAACGCGATTTCTTCCGGTTTCCTTTGCCTTGTAAAGTGCTAAGTCTGCGCGTTTAACAAGTGGTTCAAATGAGTCGTCGAGACGACAGACTTGAGTTACCCCAATACTCGCGGTGAAGCTCATATCACAACCTGAATGTTGAACGGTCGTCGTTTCTAGTGCATTACGAATTGTTTCTAATGTGTCTAGAGCTTGCTGTGATGAGCGACTTCTTAATACCATGGCAAACTCTTCACCACCAACTCTGGCAAGTAAGTCACAATCAAGTAGATGACTTTTAATAGTATTAACTGCATGGATCAGTGATTTATCGCCTGCGTCATGACCAAATCGGTCATTGAGGCTTTTAAAATTGTCGAGATCTAAAATAGCAACATGGAAGTCAATGCCCTGGGTTCGGTATTCATTTAGGCGGCTTTCGATTTGTCGCATGAACTCTCTGCGGTTTGGAATACCTGTTAGATCATCCGTCGTGGCGAGGTGCTCCATTTTCATGATCTGTATATGAAGGGCAATGTTTAAAGCAATCCAATTAGCGATGCACTGAAGCTGTGCCGCTTGTTCGTTTGTGTAAATGTGCGTTTGATGATGCGCAACATTAAGCGTTCCTAGGCAGACTTTACCGTGCATTAAAGGCGCGTCCATACACGTACCCATACCATTGGATGCGAGCATCACACAATCGATCTCATCAGATTGAGTAACATCGTCGCAGATCATCAGTTGTTGCTTTTTGAACACTCGGCCAACAAACGCTTGATGAATGGGCACTAAAAATTCAGCGGGAATCGCTTTACTACCAGAGAAAGAGTAGACCTTTAAATTATCATTGTTTTCATAAAGTGTGATACTCGCACGGTCAGAATTAAATATGCGATTTATCCATTCTGCCACCGTATCAAGTACTTGCTGTAGTGTTTCCGATTGAGCTAAAAAGTGAACAAACCCTATCGGCATACATATCGGACTTTCCATGTTTTGCATCGATAAGTCATCAGGGTTAAAAGTTCTTTCAAGTCTCAATAGACATCTCCTTGGCAATGTTGCAAATACCAACAATAAATTACGTGAAGCTATTTTGTAGAAAATGTGCTTCTTGGTAAGAGTATGGTTCAATTATCGCCGTTTGTGTGCATTTGGTTGCTTAATGTGGGCGTTAACTCACCCTAAATAAGTAAATCTTATACCTATTTATAAGTAAGTCATTACTCAATAAGTGGTGTTTTTAAGATGGAAGTACAGAATGAGCCCTTCTGGAAGAGAAGGGCTAGAAAAGGATACAAATAGGGTCAGGTGAGTGGTGACTTAATTGTCTTTGTACTTTTGTAAAATCAACTGACTTATCTGCGCAACGAGTTGGTCCCTAGCTTGAAGTGAGAGCTCAGTTTCTGTGACATAAATACTAATGTAAACAGGTCGATGATTTTCCTTCCATATAATCGCGTTAATGCCACGCGAACCATGACCTCCCGCACCAGAACGGTCTGCAATAGACCAACCTGTTGGTAATACAGAACGCATTAACGAGTCTGAAACTTTGTTGTCCTGCATCCAGATTTTTAATTGTACACGAGACTCATAAGACAACGTTTCGCCTTCGACCAAAGTTCGAAGAGTGTTTAGTATGGCGTTAGGTGTAGTTGTGTCGCGGCTGTCGCCTGGTGTGGCTTCGTTCAAGCGAGGTTCTATTCTGTCTAGGCGCGTTGCTTTATCTCCAATTGTTCGCAGAAACATTGTTACGGCCTTAGGGCCGCCAATTTCATTTAATACTAAGTTGGCTGCGGTATTATCACTCATTAACATAGCGGCTTCACACGCGTGCTCTATGCGTGTGTTTTGGCCTGCGAGCTTATCCATCACTGGAGACCATACAACGATACTGCGCTCATCGACTTTTGCGGTCGCATTTTTACTTAGCTTACCGCTGTCCATATCACTTAACATTTTGGCACAAGCTAGGGTTTTGAATGTGCTCATGAGTGGGAAGCGTTCATCGCCACGGTAATCCCAACGCTCGTCTGCTTGGGTATCCCAAACTGACACCCCAATTCTGCTTGAGGTTTGTTGCTCGAGGAGAGAAATGTCCTCATTCAGTTGGGACGCGTAACTTAGGGTTGAGCAAACCATTAGCCCAGCCAACAAAAATAACTTTTTCATGGATCGTGTTCTTCAATTTTAGTTTTAGTTCGCACGGTAGCGATGTCACGTAAACTATAACGAGCCAATACTCTAAACACTGTTAAATCTATGTCTATTTTATGTAGGATTCTTTGCAATACGCTTAAACGGTCTCAATATGGGGAGAAGAGTGTTGCTATCAAGGCCTGTAGTTTGGCTTATATATTACGTCGGTGATTCGGTCACAAAAATATCTTAGCGTGAGACACTGGCTCAGAATTTCTTATCATGAGCTAACGAATAGTTTGATCCAGAAATAAAAGGAGCTGAATCATCAGCTCCTTTGTCTAGTTGGATAATTACTTACAGTTCAATCTTTTTAACCATGCCCGATTCTGCATGGCCTGGAATGTTGCACGCGAACTCAACCTTGTTGTCACCGTGGAAGTGCCACAGTAATTGCTTCGCTTTACCCGGTTCTACCGTCACAGAGTTGCCCGAGTCGTGCATGTGATCACCGCTCATTGTCTTCATCATTTCGCGATGTTCTAGCTGCTCTTTAGCCGAACCAATCGTAAACTCGTGGTTGATCTTGCCGGTGTTCATGACTACAAACTGCACCACATCGTTTGGCTCAATCTTGACGTCTTTCTTGAACTTGATGGTCATGTCATCACCCAAGATTACGTGTACCACCTTGTCTGGCTTTGCCCCTTTCGCTGGCATACCTACTGCCGACATGCCCGGCATATCCATCATGTTTGAATGGTCCATTTTACTGTGGTCCATCTTCATGCTGCCGTGGTCCATGTTTTCATGCTTCATGTTGCCATGGTCCATGTTTGAATGATCCATTTGGGCAAACGCAGTCGTTGTTGTTAGGGCTAGAGCAAGAGTGATTAGTGTCTTTTTCATTTTTATATCCTTGTTTTAATTCATTAATAACTTGGTTGCTTCCCCTCAAACTGCATGTTTGAGAGGAAGGTAAGGATTAAGCCTTGTTATCAGTGCGATCTGTGCTGTCGGCGTTTTCGATTTGGTTGCCAGTTTGCGTGCTTGTTTGGCTCGGAGTTGAGTTGTTTGGGCGCAACTCACGTTGTTTCCACAGCTTGAAGATGGCTGGAAGCACTAACAGCGTCAGCAGCAGTGCTGAGGCCATACCGCCAATCATTGGTGCAGCGATACGTTGCATCACTTCTGACCCTGTACCTTCGCCGTACATGATCGGAATCAGACCAATAATGACCGTCAGTACCGTCATCATTACTGGGCGAACACGCAGGCCTGCACCTTCACGAATGGCATCGGTTAGGTCTTTCGCCTCAAGCTTCTGTTGGCTCTCTTCCGCATCCAGCTTTTTGTAGTGCCATGCTTGGTTGAGGTAGACGAGCATGATGACCCCAATCTCAACCGCGACGCCTGCTAGGGCAATAAAGCCGACCCCAACGGCAATCGAGAAGTTGTAGTTGAGGATATGCATGAGCCACAAACCACCAACCATAGCGAGTGGTAGGGTAAGCATGATGATCATTACTTCGCCGACACGACGGAAACTGAAGTAAAGCAGCAGCATAATGATGGCGATGGTAATTGGTACCACGACACTCAAGCGGTCTTTCGCACGTTCCATGTATTCGTATTGACCAGACCAAGCCAACGAGTAACCCGCAGGAAGCTCCAACTGATCGGCCACGACTTGCTGTGCTTCCACGACGTAAGAGCCAAGGTCACGACCATCGATGTCGACAAACACCCAGCCGTTCGGGCGTGCGTTCTCTGTCTTGATCATTGGAGGACCGTCTTCGTAACGAATGTCCGCTACGTCAGCCAGTGCAATACGAGCGCCATTTGGTGTCACTAACGGTAAGTTTTGCAATTTTACCACTGAGTCACGGTAGTCTTGTGGGTAACGAACGTTGATTGGGTAACGCTCCAAGCCTTCGATGGTTTCACCCACATTCATACCGCCCACCGCAGTGGAGATCACTTGCTGAACGTCTTTGATGCTCAAGCCGTAACGCGCTGCGGCACGACGTTTAATGTCGATCGTGACATAACGACCACCTGCTACACGTTCTGCGTAAACCGATGCCGTGCCTTGTACGCCATTAAGAATTGGCTCCAACTGAGAACCGATCTTCTCAATCACTTTCAGGTCAGGGCCCGCGATTTTAATGCCGATAGGGGTTTTGATGCCCGTTGCCAGCATATCGATACGCGTTTTGATCGGCATTACCCAAGCGTTAGTAAGACCAGGGAACTGAACCAGCTTGTCGAACTCTTTGCGCAGTGACTCGGTTGTTACCCCTTCACGCCATTGATCGCGTGGCTTCAACTGAATCACGGTTTCAATCATGGTGAGTGGCGCTGGATCGGTTGCGGTCTCAGCTCGGCCAATTTTGCCCCATACGGTTTTCACTTCTGGAACGGTTTTGATCAGCTTGTTGGTTTGTTGTAGAAGCTCGCGCGCTTTACCAATTGAGATACCCGGATAGGTCGTTGGCATGTACATCAAGTCGCCTTCATCCAGCGGCGGGATGAACTCGCTACCCAGTTTACTGGTTGGGTAGTAAGCCGATGCCATTAGACCTAATGCGATAACAATCATGGTCTTAGGGTATTTTAAGCTGGTGTTCAACAGCGGGCGGTACAGCGCGACCAAGCCGCGGTTAACCGGGTTTTTGTGTTCCGGTAACACCTTACCGCGAATGAAGTAGCCCATAAGAACAGGGACGAGTGTGATCGCCAAACCTGCTGCCGCTGCCATTGCGTAAGTCTTAGTGAACGCAAGCGGCGAGAACATCTTGCCTTCCTGACCTTCTAAGGCGAACACTGGTACGAAGCTAAGAGTGATGATCAGCAACGAGAAGAACAGCGGTGCGCCAACCTCTTCTGCGGCTTTACCAATCACTTGCCAGCGGTTTTTATCGGTCAGTGGCGTTCGTTCAATGTGCTTGTGAACGTTTTCAATCATCACGATTGCACCATCCACCATGGCACCGATGGCAATCGCGATACCACCAAGGGACATGATGTTGGCGTTGATACCTTGCCAATGCATTACGATAAACGCAGTGAGAATGCCAACCGGTAGACTCAGAGCGATAACCAATGAAGAACGAATGTGGAACAAGAACAGCGCACACACAATCGCGACGACGATGAACTCTTCTGCGAGCTTCTTCCATAGGTTTTCTACCGCTGAATCGATAAGGGTAGAGCGGTCGTAGGTTGCAACAATTTCCACGCCTTCTGGCAGGCTGCGTTGTAGGTCTGCGAGTTTGTCTTTGACTTTCGCAATCACCTCACTGGCGTTCTCACCAAAGCGCATCACGATTACGCCACCGACCGCTTCACCTTCGCCATTCAGCTCTGAGATACCACGGCGCATTTGTGGACCAAGGTTAATGTCTGCGATGTCTCCTAAGAGCAACGGCGTGCCTTTCTCGGTTACTTTTAGCGGCAGTGATTTAATGTCTTCAATGCTGGTTAGGTAACCCGTGGTACGAACCATGTGTTCGGCTTCCGCAACTTCGATAACGGACGCGCCGGTTTCTTGGTTGCCGTTTTGGATTGCCATGTTCACTTGTTGCAAAGTGAGGTTGTACGCACGCAGCTTGGCAGGATCAATCTGCACTTGATACTGCTTCACCATACCGCCCACGGTAGCGACTTCAGAAACGCCATCAACGGTTTGCAATTCGTACTTCAAGAACCAGTCTTGCAGGCTGCGGAGATCCGCCAAATCATGCTTGCCGGTTTTGTCTTGTAATACGTAGCTGTAAACCCAGCCCACGCCCGTTGCATCAGGACCTAGAGTTGGTTTTGCGTTCGGTGGCAGCTTTGGTGCTACTTGGCTTAAGTACTCCAACACGCGCGAACGTGCCCAGTACATGTCGGTATCATCGTTGAAAATAATATAAACGTAAGAGTCACCAAAGAAGGAGTAACCACGAACTGTCTCAGCACCCGGCACGGCAAGCATGGCGGTGGTGAGTGGGTAAGTCACTTGATCCTCGACGACTTGAGGAGCCTGACCCGGATAGCTTGTTTTGATGATCACTTGCACATCAGAAAGATCCGGAATCGCATCAACAGGCGTATTCTTTACACTGTAAAGTCCGCTTAATACAAGGGCTAAGGTCGCGACCAACACTAGGAATCGGTTGCTCAGTGACCAACGAATAATAGCATTGATCATAATTAACCCTCGACGGCTGTTGTTGCAGGAACTAGCTGTTTAAGAACGTAGTCAGATCCTTGTTTTTCAACTAGAAACCGAACTTTCTGTCCTTCTTCAAAACCCGATAGATCAACGTCTTCACCGACAGAGAAGTTCATCTCACCTGCATCCCAGTTCCATTCTGCAACCGGTAGGTGGTTTAAGGTGATCATGCCAAAGTCGGCCATCAACATAGTGATGTCACCAGTTAGCCAAACTTCTGCCGCAATGACACTGTTGTCTGCCTTATAGTCAACGATTTGGTACTGACCGGACTCCGTCTTTTGCATTTCAAATTCGATAGCCTGACCTTTTTTCAAGTCACCCATTTCAACGCCATCTGCGAAAGTGAAGTTCATTACCATGCCCGGCCAATCCCATTCTGGTACAGGTTGGTGGTTGATGGTCAGCATGCGGTGATCTTTCATCACATCCGTGATCTCACCTTTGGCCCATGCTGTTTCTGCCGCTGCTTCTACACCATTGATGCGAGACAGATCCGCCGACTGGCTTGATTCAGAGTCGAGCATGAAGTGAGATGAAGTAACGATCTTATCGCCTTGTTTAAGTCCTTGTAATACTTCGATTTGTTCGCCAGCTTCACGGCCAACTTCAATTCGAGCAGAACGGTATTTGCCATCACCTTCCGCCAGAACAACGCGAGTCATACCGCCAGAGCGGATAACAGATGATTTAGGAATCGTTAACACTGCGTCGTCAGTGACAGGTTGCAGGGCAATGTTTGCGAACATGTTTGGCTTCAATGCGCCATCTGGATTAGGGAATTTAAGACGCACACGCAACGTACGTGTTTTCGGATCGAGGATTGGGTACACGTAATCGACAACACCTTGCCATTCATTGCCCGGAATCGCGTCAAGGGTCATCGTGGCTTGAGAACCCGCTTTCATCCAGTGCGCTTGACGCTCAAAGACTTCAGCATCAACCCAAACATTGTCCAAAGGACCTGCACTGATCACCGCTTGAGCAGGGGACAAATAGCCACCTTCACGCACGTTTAAGCTCGCGATAACACCATCAGCAGGCGCTTTGACTTCAATGGTGTGCGATGCTTTACCACTACGAGTAATGGATTGGATTTGAGCGCGGTCAACACCAAGCGTTACCAAGCGTTCGGTCGCGCCTTTTACCAGACCTTTGCGGCCAGTGCGGTACGCATTCAGCAATTCTTCTTGTGCTTTAACCAGTTCTGGAGAGTAGAGCGTGAAAAGCACATCGCCTTTCTTCACTTTCTCACCCACAGCATTGATGTAGAGTTTTTCTACCCAACCCGCCACGCGAACGTTGGTTTGCCATAACAGACTTTCATCAAAGGCAATATAGCCAACCGTTTCGATGCGTGGTGATAGCTGTTGTAGTGTCGCGTTTGCGGTTTTAACCCCGAGGTTGTTTTCTACTGAAGGGTCAATAGTCACTGTACCCGGTGCATCTTGTTCACCGGATAGGTCTTCTGCGTAAACCGGAATCAAATCCATGCCCATTGGGGACTTACCCGGCTTGTCGCGTTTGTAGTTCGGATCCATTGGGGCAACCCAGTAAAGCGGATCATTAGAGCTTGCAGCAGATTCGCCACCCATCGCACTCATGTCGTGAGTCGACGAGCCCGCAAGAAAATGATTAGCACCAAACCCTAAAGCACCACCAACAATCAGCGCGATGGTTGCAATCTTAAATGTTTTCATTGTTTTACCTTATTTTCCCCTTCACATTTGACGCTACAGCGTTGTTGCCTGCTCTCGTTCACCCAAATCACATAGCAGATCTATGCTCATGGGGTTCTCTCGTTTGCTGCCTAGCTGTAGCCCCAACTGTCTTGGGGAATCACAAATTAATATGTCGAAATAGAGCGAGCTTCCGGTGAAGCCACTTGGTAGTCGAAACCACCGAGTAGGGTGGCTAAATTGCTGTTTGCGATGTTGAGATCGGTCAGTAGACGTTGTTGCTCCAATTGCAGAGCCAACTCGTCAGTCGTGGCGGAAATCACATCGTTAAACTGCGCTGTGTTGTTTTGATAACCCCGCTCAACGGCTTGAATGCGCGCTTTCGCTTGAGGCAATAAGGTGGATTGATAACGTTCTAAGCGTTGGGTTAAGTTGCCGCGATCAACCAACAGAGTGTTCACCTTGGCATTCATCTGCGTTAGTAAGGTGTCTTTTTGTGATTGTGCCGCGCCAACTTGGTATTGAGCGGCCGCGAGATTGCGATCTTGGCGGTCACCCGTAAACAACGGAATGTCCATGGTGAGGTAAGCGCTGACCAAATCGGAGGCGGGTTCACCCATCATGTTGTCGGCTTGGCGGTAGGCGTACATTACTTCGACGCCAAATTGTGGGTTGTAGGCTTGCTCAGCAATTTCCACCTGCGTTTTATTGGCAGAAATACTGACGTCGGCCATCTTAACCATCGGGTGTTGGCTGAGTTGCTGATAATGCTTGGTGGAACCCTGACTGGCAGCAAGTTTGCTGTTCAGTGTGTCCCAATTAAGTTGATTGCTCGCGTGCAGAGCCTCTTCGTTTGCCAACCAATCTGACCCCAACCATTCGGAGAGTTGAGAGATAAGACGACGTTGCATTTGTGCGTTGGCTTGCAGTTTCTCATCCAACTTGCTGACTTGAAGCTGGGCATTGAGCAGATCTTGCGCTTCACTCTTACCAATCGAATAGTTGGTTTGAATAAAGCTTTCCATCTCCTTCATCAACTTGCGATTCTCAAGCATGATTTGTTCAGCGCGTTGCTGGTAACCAAGTTCTAACCAAAGTTGAGTCATGCTGTTGGCTACTTCAAGCTCACGAGCATGGACTTGAAGCCCAAGGCCGTCGGCTTGTTGATTGGCTTTCTTCTGCTGTAAATCAAGCGTCGAGCCACGCTCAAACTGTTGCATTAAACCAACGGAGATGTTGGTCATTGGGTCTTCATCGAATTTGAAGCTGTCGACAGGCAAGCCACCAAAACCCACTTTCAGTTTTGGGTCCATCAAGGTCGCACTCGCGACGCCCGTTTCACGCATGGCAGCAGATTGCGCTGAGTATTGCTTACGATTGCCATCGTTACTCAAAGCGACGTTGATCAGTTGGGCAAGCTTGGTCGTTGAAGCTCGCTCACTTGATGCGGAATTTTGCGCTGCGTGCGTCTCTTTTCCTGCGGCGTTAACCAAGGTAGGCGCAGCGACCAGAGCCACCATAAAAATAGGTGCAGCTAAGCGGTATGGTTTGATATCCATAATCTAAATCCAGTGTTCGCCGGATCGATGGAGGTGCGGATTTTATTGCGGGAACAGTAAAGCCTTGTTACCTCATCGTTCAGGCGCATTAAAACAACCTGCGATACACGCGCAGGGTCGAATGCTAGGACGGATTTAGGCTATTGGAGGTCGGTATAGGTCGCGGCTGACGTGTACGACTGGGGAAGCAACTTCAGGAGTAATAGTTGCGCGATAGATGACGGGCATTGGGCTATTGGTAGGATTCGGTAGGGGGACGAAAACTATCGTACACGCGGCAGTACAGCAGGTATGAACCATGCCGGAGCCTCCACCACAGTTCATGCTGGTTTCTCTTGCATCGCCATCTTCGGACATAGAAGCGTCAGTCATGGAGACGTCCATCATACCAGGCATACCGCAGTGTTCGCTGTCACTCATCATAGAAGGATGGTGAGCCATGCCAGTAGACATCATTTGAATATTCATCAACGGCTCACTGTTCGCCACACTAGATACCAATAGCACTAGCGTCGTGAAGAGAGTTAACCAGATTGTATGCAGCGATTTTAAGTGCATACCCTTTCCCATGTGTTTGATGAAAATGATGAAAACCCTTCGATTCTAAAGGTTAACCTAAGGGTAAGGTCAATCATTTATTGCTCTTATTATCAAAATAGTCCAACCCTTCAGTTTTCGCACTTTCGAGGGAGTAAAACGTTTGTTAAACACCGAGTGTTGAAAGTTAGCGAAAGAAGCCCTCGCTTTTTATGACACGTGAAAAATGTGGTTTATAAGTTTTACATCACACTAACTTGTCTTACAAATGATTATCCTTATAGAATGCATGGTTTTACTTGTGCAGATTTGGATTTGCTTTGCTGCGGGGGTTGCATGATAGAAATTGTCATCGATGGAAAATATAGAATTGTAGAAGAGGGTCTAACCCTTTTAGAAGCAGCAAAAGTGTGTGGGGTCGAGATCCCATCGCTGTGCGGAATGAACAAAAGTAATGAAAAAGTACCGTGTGACTTGTGTGTGGTTGAAGTCGAAAGCGGCGGTACTAAGCGTGCGTGTGAACTTGAAGTTTACCGCGGCCTTAATGTGGTCACGCAATCAGAGCAACTAAGCGAGCACCGCAGAAAAGCACTTAACCGCATCATGACGGATCATTACGCCGATTGTGAAGCGCCATGTAAAACCGCATGTCCTGCGGGCGTGGATATCCAATCGTACCTTTATCACATTGCACAGAACGATCATCAAAAAGCGATTGAAGTGATTAAGCGTACGCTTCCTATGCCGTTATCGATTGGCCGTGTATGCCCAGCATTTTGTGAGAGCGAATGTCGCCGCTCGTTAGTCGATGAGCCTATTGCAATTCGTCAGCTAAAACGTCATGCCGCGGATGCAGATTTGTCTGCGCATGAAGCCTATGTACCAGAAAAGAAACCAAGCAAAGGTTTGAACATTGCCGTCGTCGGCAGTGGTCCTGGTGGTCTAACGGCTGGCTACTACCTATCGAACGAAGGCTACGACGTTACGGTCTTTGAATCCATGCCAAAAGCGGGCGGTTGGTTGCGTTATGGCATTCCAGAATACCGTTTACCAAAAGACATTCTCGATAAAGAAATCGAACTGATGTGCCGCAATGGCATGCAAGTTCACACCAATCAAAAGCTGGGTGTGGATTTCACGCTTTCTCAATTGAGCGAAGAATACGACGCAGTGTGTTTGGCGGTCGGCGCGTCTCAAGCGGTCGAAATGCATTACACAGGCAGCGATCTGGAGGGTTGCTACTTAGGCGTTGATTACCTAAAAGATTACGTTACCGAGCAAAACTATGTAACGGGTCAGAAAGTCGCGGTGATCGGTGGTGGTAACACGGCAATTGACTGTGCTCGTACTGCGCGTCGCGCTGGTGCAGACACCACGTTGATTTACCGTCGTACTCGTGACGAAATGCCAGCAGAAGGCTACGAGATTGTCGAAGCTGAACACGAAGGGGTGAAATTCCACTTCTTGACCAACCCTGCAGAAAACCTTGCCGATGAAACCGGACGCGTGAATGCGATTCGTCTAGAGCGCATGGCGTTGGGTGAGCCGGATGCATCTGGTCGTCGAAGCCCTAAACCAACTGGCGAGTTCTTTACCGAAGAGTTCGACACCGTGATTGCGGCAGTATCGCAAAAGCCAGATCTGAGCTTCCTCGAAGGTGAAGATTTGTCGATTCCGCTTACACGCTGGAACACCTCTGATGCAGATGAAAAGACCATGCACACCGGCACGGGCAATATCTTCAGTATTGGTGATTTCCGCCGTGGTCCTGCAACGGCAGTTGAAGCCGTGGGTGATGGTCGCGTTGCGGCAAAAGCGATTGACCTGTTTTTGAATGGTGATATGGCGGATATGCCAAAGGCAGCGTTCAACTCGCGTAAAGAGAAGAAGCTCTCTCAAGTCGATCCGCTTCACTTCGAGAACATCCAGAAAGTCGCTCGATCTATCATGCCTGAGCTGACTCCAGCACAACGCGAGCAAAGCTTCGCTGAAGTGGAGTTGGGCTTTGATAACGAAGAAGCGATGAAGGAAGCTGCACGCTGCCTTGAATGTGGCTGTCAGGCAAATACCGATTGTGCGCTGCGTGATTACTCCACCGAATATGAAGCTGAGCAAAGCTTTGATTTCTCTTTGCAGATTAAATCGCATCAAGATTGGTTAGATCTTCGTGCGAAAGACTTGCGTCATAAGTACGAAGTTGACCGCAGTTCTGAGTTTATTGAGTTTGATGCTAACCGCTGTATTAGCTGCGGTCAGTGCATCCAAGCGTGTCGCGACAAAGCCGTGCACGGTGTACTGAACTTTGTGTGCGATAAACAAGGTCGCCCCGCGTTACGTCCAGACGATCGTCCACACTTTGGAAGTAACAAGAATGGTTTAACTCTGATGGGCGATTCGAACTGCGTGCAATGTGGCGCGTGTGTTCAAGTGTGTCCAACGGGCGCGATGGTCGATAGTCGTGACCGTTCGCAAGGTCGTACTGAAGATCTGAAAGCGGTCGACACGATTTGTACATACTGTGGTGTGGGCTGCAAGTTGACCATGTTCGTGGAGGAGACAACCAACACGATTCGCTACGTGAAAGGCGGTGACTCGCCGGTGAACCAAGGCATGCTGTGTGTGAAAGGGCGCTTTGGTTTTGATTTCATTGGCAGTGAAGAGCGTCTTACCACGCCATTGATCCGTAAAGATGGTTGGTTGCAGCCTGCAAGCTGGGAAGAGGCGATTCAACTGATTGCGAACAAGTTCTCTGGCATCAAGCAAGATTTTGGCAGCAACGCATTAGCGGGTTTCTCTTCAGCAAAAACCACCAACGAAGACAACTACGCGTTCCAAAAATTTGTCCGTCGTGAACTGGGCACCAATAACGTCGATCACTGTGCGCGCTTGTGTCACGCATCGAGTGTGACTGGCCTTGAGGCATCACTCGGTAGTGGTGCAATGACCAACGACATTCCAAGCATTAAGCACTCTGATGTGATCTTTATTATCGGTTCGGATACTACATCGGCGCACCCGATTATCGCTTCACATATCAAACAAGCAATTCGTCACCACGGCGCTCGTTTGATTGTGGCTGACCCGAAACGTGTCGATATGGCAGAGCATGCTGAGCTGTATATGGCGCACCGTCCGGGTACAGATGTGATGCTCCTAAATGGCGTCATGCAGCAGATCATCAAGAACGGTTGGTACGATCAAGAGTACATCGAAGAACGTGTCGACGGCTTTGATACCTTACTGCAAGAAGTGATGTCGCCAGCTTACAACCTGGATAAAGTGGAGTTGGTTACGGGCGTTAAAGCTGAAGACATTCAAGCAATGGCGCGCATGATCGGTACGGCAGATCGTACGGCTGTTTACTACTCGATGGGTATTACTCAGCACACGACAGGTCATGACAACGTGCGTTCTATCGCTAATTTGCAATTGCTGTGTGGCAACATCGGTATTGAAGGTGGTGGTATTAACCCATTGCGTGGTCAATCAAACGTGCAAGGCGCGTGTGATATGGGTGCTTTGCCAAACAGCTTCCCGGGCTACCAAAAGGTATATAACCCAATTGTGCGTCAAAAGTTTGCGATTGAATGGAACGCACCAAATCTGCCTTCTGAGCAAGGTCTAACCCTGACAGAAATCATTGATGCGGCTTGCCATCGTGACGTTCGTGGTATGTACGTCATGGGTGAGAACCCAGTATTGAGCGACCCGAACCAAGCGCATGTAATTGAAGGTTTAGAAGCACTCGACTTCTTGGTGGTTCAAGACATCTTCCTAACAGAAACCGCGCAATACGCGGATGTGGTTCTACCTTCTTGCTCATTTGCAGAGAAAGCGGGTCACTTCACTAATACGGAGCGTCGTGTTCAGCGTGTGAATCCGGTTGTCACGGCACCGGGTGAGGCAAAAGAAGATTGGTGGATTATCCAAGAGATCGCCAATGCTATGGGCAGTGATTGGGATTACCACTGCGTGTCTGATATCACCAATGAAATTGCACGAGTGACACCTCAATACGCGGGTCTTCGTTGGGATGCCATTACGCCAAACGGTGTGCAATGGCCGAGCAACAAGAACAACCCGGCAGGTACTCGCATTATGCACCAAACCCAGTTTACTCGTGGTAAAGGGCAGATGGTGGGTGTACCGTTCCGTTATGCGGCTGAGTTGCCAGATGAAGAGTATCCACTGGTGCTTACTACAGGTCGTGTACTTGAGCAATTCCACACTGGCACCATGACGCGTAAGACCAAAGGATTGGATAACCTTGCAGGCCCTCGCGCGATGGTGAGCGTGGAAGACGCAGAAGCGCTAGGCATCAGTAATGGTCAGCGTCTGACGGTGTCTACACGTCGCGGCAGCATTGAGATTGATGCTTTTGTGACTAAGCGTATTCAAAAAGGAGTGGTGTTCATTCCTTTCCACTTTGTTGAATCGCCAGTCAACCGCCTAACGACAACGGCAACTGACCCGCATGCGAAGATCCCTGAGTTCAAGGTCGCTGCGGTTAAAGTGGAAGTGAGCGAAAAGACAACGCAGACAGAGTCTCTCGAAGATAGTTACCAACACGTTTAAATTCGGCGAGTCACGTTGTTGTGGGCACTGACAATTTGAGCCTAGTTGATGGGCGGATAATCTACTCTTGATTTCCGCTCTCACTACATTCACTCGGATTGTCTTTTTCTTCAAACTCCTTTTACTTTTCTGTTATCACCGCGCTCCGGTTAGTTTTCCTTTCTTACTTCTTACTTCTTACTTCTTACTTCTTACTTCTTACTTCTTGCTGTCTCTGTGGCGTATTTTTGTTCAAGCCCATGATGAGAGTGCAATAAAGTTTGTTGTTGAGCTTGTCATAGAATTGACTGTCTCTGACTGTCCCCTGTTATTTGGGCAAGTTCTATAACCTAAACTTTGCTCGCTTCCTATACTGAATTAACGAAGCAAGATTTTTATAACAACAAGAGGAAGCTTGTATGACAAGAACAACCTCATTTGCACTCGTTTTATTACTTATGTGCGCATACTTTGGTTACAACCGTTATTATGTATACCCCCAGCAGTTGGAAACACAGGCGAAGTCGATGCTAATACAAATGGCAAATCGCGAAGAGTGGGTAGATGTGTTTGAGATGATGAATCGCGTAGACGCGCATAAGGGCCATTTGGAACTTGTTGCTGACGTGACATCCTCTGATGGTCAGCGAGCGTACAGTGAAGGTATTATCACGTACACGGATCGCGAAGGCGTTGTCTGTAAACAGGTAGTGTTCAACTTTAAAATAAACTCTTTGAAAAACTACAATATTTCCGATTTACGAGATTGTTCCTACGGTGAGTACTATTAATATTGTCTGAGAGTTGAGCTTGATAGCACAGTGTATGAACACAGAAACAAAAAATAGCCCTTCGTTGGGGCTATTTTTGTTTTTAAGGAATGAACGCAATATCGTGGGATTAGTCGAGTGATTTTTTGAAGCGAAATGAAGCGACAATAAGGCCGATAACGGTGAATCCAAGTAACCAAACTGTATCTCGCCATAGTTCCATTAGGTCTGCACCACGCAGCACCACACCACGAATAATTCGCATAAAGTGGGTGGCAGGCAGCGCTTCGGATATCCATTGTGCCGCGATGGGCATTCCTTCATAAGGGAACATAAATCCGGATAGAAGAATCGACGGCAAAAGAATAAACACCGTCATCTGCATTGCCTGAAGCTGTGTCGTCGCAATGGTGGATATCACCAAACCTAAGGTTAAACTCGCGGCGATAAACAACAGCGTGCCAAATAGTATCTGACTAATGGCGCCGTTTATCGGCACACCAAATATCCAGTGACCCAAGCCTAAAATGATAAACACCTGTATCAGACCAACAAAGATGTAGGGGATGATCTTCGCTACCATGAGTTCTATGGAATGGATTGGCGTAGTAATCAGTAACTCTAAATTGCCACGTTCTCGTTCTTGAACAATGGCTGCACTGGTGAACAAGATCATCGTCATGGTCAGAATCACGCCCAATAAACCAGGGACAATGTTCACCGCCGAGCGCCGACTCGGGTTGTAATACAGCGCAACTTCAAAGGTTTTGGTTGGAGTAGGGCGTATTTCAAAATCAAAATCTGTTAACGGCATGGTTTGTAGTGAGAGAATCGCAGAGCTGATCATGGTGTCTGAACCATCCACAATCCATTGGCCAAGCTCTCGCCCTTGCACCATACGTTGGGTTAAATCGCTAGGCAGAATTAAAGCCGCTCGTACCAAGCCGTCTTGAATGGCTTGCTCGGCTTCTGTTGCGGTAGCGAAGGTTTCGACCACATCGACCACTTGCGTGACTTTGACGGACTCGGTGATCACACGCCCAGCAGTACTGCCACTTTGATCGACGACGCCTACGGGAATGTTGCGAATATCGGTATTTATGGCAAAGCCGAACAGCAGGAGCTGAATCAACGGGATCATCACGACCATGCCAAAGGTAATGCGGTCACGTGAAAGCTGACGGATCTCTTTGATCATTACCGCTTTCATACGGGCAATAGATTTCATCATTGGCGACCTTCTCCCGTCACGCTGACAAACACATCTTCCAAGCTCGGGCGAGCAATGTTCATCTCGCAGCCATCAAGCTCAGGAAAGGTTTGGGTTAACCATTCGATCGGTTCTTCGATGTGCTGGTGGATCAAAATGCGTAAACGAATGCCGAGCTGTGCGGCCGAGCGCACCTCTTCACGCTGAATGACTTTCTCTTTTAGCTCGCGTAAGTTATCCGCTTTGACTTCGACGATGTTAACGCCCATTTGCGCCATGAGTTCTTCTGGCTCACCATCGGCGCGGATTTTCCCCGCTTCCATAATAGCCAGACGATGGCAACGCTCTGCTTCATCCATGTAATGCGTAGTGACCAAAATCGTCGTGCCTTGGTCAGAGAGATCAAACAACTGCTCCCAGAAATCGCGTCGGTTTTCTGGGTCAACCGCAGATGTGGGTTCATCAAGAAACAACAGTTCTGGTTTGTGCATGGTCGCTGCGGCGAGAGACAAGCGTTGTTTCTGGCCACCACTCATTCCGCCGACGCGCTGTTTACGTAGTTGGTCGAGACCGTAGGTGGATAGTTGTTCTTCGATGCGAGCTTTCAGAGCCTTGGTTTCCATACCAAAGATTTGTCCAATAAACTCAAGATTCTCTTGAACCGTCAGATCATCATAAAGCGAGAACTTTTGCGTCATGTAGCCAATCTTGAGGCGCAGAAGCTCAGATTGTTTTGGGATCTCTAGCCCGAGTACATCGACATTGCCCTCACTTGGGCTAAGCAAGCCAGTCAGCACACGAATGGTTGTTGATTTACCGCAGCCGTTGGGGCCAAGAAAACCATAAATACTGCCTTTGGGCACATTAAGCGTGATGTTGTTGATGGCGGTGAAGTCACCAAACTTTTTCACTACATTTTCAGCTTGAATCGCGTATTCGGTCATTGGCTTACTCCACCAAATCCACTTGCGCTGGTATACCTGAAGGCAAGGATTGTGCGGAGTCTTGTAGGTCGACTTCTGCTAGGTACATCAAACGCGAGCGTTCTTCCTCGGTAAGCGCGAAATAAGGCGTAAATGAAGGCTCAGTCGCTACCCAACGAACGGTGCCGCTATATGGTTGCTCAACGCCATCTACATGCACGTTAACCGTTTTGCCCGGCACAAAGTCGACTCGATAGTTAGCAGGAACATAAACGCGAGCGTATGGGACCCGGCTGGCTTGTATTACAGCAACCACGCCATTCACAGGGACGCGTTCGCCAAGGTTAAACGGTAGGTTATCTAGCAAGCCATCTCGCGTGGCCGTGATGGTGAGTTCTGCCAGTTTCTGTTCTTGTAGTGCTACATCGGCTTTTGCAGCCATGAGTGCGGCTTTCGCTTGTTCAATATCTTCAGGACGAGAGCCAGCGGTCAGTTTGCTGAACTCTTCTTGTGAGGAGTCTAGCTCTGCACGGGCAGAATCTCTGGCTGCTAAAGCGGTGTCTTTTTCTGATTGGCTGATGAGTTTCTTACGAACTAACTCTGCTTTACGTTGGTAGTTCTTTTGCGCTTCAACCAATTGAGCTTCCGCTCTGGCAACGTGAGCTTGCGCTGCGGCAATGTCTTCTGGTCGCTCACCATTGGTCAATTTCAAAAGATAGGCGTCAGCCTTGGCTTGTTCGGCTACGGCGTGAGCTAAAACGGCTTCTTGGTTCTTTGTATCGAGCTGAACCAGCACTTCTCCTTCGGTGACTTGGCTGCCTTCCTTGATGGGAAGGGCGCGAATTATCTCGCTAGAGGTTGCAGTAAAGGTTACGCGGTCACGTTCTAGTATGCCAAGGGCTTGCTGTCCGTCATCTTTGGAACAGGCAGTTAAAAGAGTCAGGGCTAGGGTGCCATGAATGATTCGCTTCATCATGCGACGCTTCCTCTAAGAAGGTGAACTCGAATTCGTATCAAGCTATAGAAGAGTGTGGAACTGCATTCAGTGTAACGTGAGTCAGTTTTGTCCGGCTAGGAAGTTAATTCCTTCAATATTCATCAATTGATTAATTATTGAAGCTGGCTTTATCCTGCGGAAGCCGTGCTTTACTTGGCTCTTTTAAGTTGATTACATGAATATCATTTAAACAAAAATCTTGCCTTTCATGTAGAGCACGCCGTCGCCAGATACTCTTACTTGTTCGCCAGTAACTTCACAGTGCAAAATGCCTCCGCGCTGAGAAGCTTGGTAAGCGACCAGTGATGTTTTGCCTAACGCTTCTGCCCAGAACGGTGCTAACCCAGCGTGAATCGAGCCAGTTACAGGGTCTTCGTCACCACCATTTGCAGGCCAAAAGTAACGCGATACAAAGTCTTGTTGATCACCTTTCGCGGTAACGACCACATCGTAAGGAGCGAGTGTCTTGAGGTGCTCTGAACGGTATTGAACCTCAAGTACCTCCTGCTGGTTGCCGACCACCACGAAATACGCTTGAGGGCTAAGCAGTACGCGTTCCACATCGCAACTTAGGCCATCAATCAATGCCGAGGGAATATCAGAAACGGCTTTTGGAGGACGAGCAGGGAACGTCATCTCGATCTTACCTTGCGCAGTCTTCTCTACGGTGAGGGTCCCTACTTCCAGAGTATGAAATTCAATCGTGCCATTAATGCCAAACTCATCAAACAGAACTAACGAAGAGGCCAGTGTTGCGTGTCCACAGAAATCGATTTCAGTAATCGGAGAGAACCAACGAATCTCATATTGGTTTGCGCCAATGGACTTTAGGAAAGCCGTCTCTGATAAGTTGTTTTTTGTCGCGATATTTTGCATCAATTCTGGGGCTAGCCATTCCTCTAACGGTATCACCGCTGCTGAGTTGCCTTTGAATTGCGTATCGGTGAAGGCGTCCACCACGTAGATATCCAATTCCATTTTCCTTCCTTATTCCGTGAGCGATTAATTAGCATAAACCAAGTGCAATTAAGAGAGTAAGAAATTTGTGTTAGAATCTTAAAGTGTCAAAATTATAGATTATTTTGTGTTTTTTGATACTTACTGACAAGGATTCGGACTGCTGGGTATTTAGACTAGTGTTGAATTCATTGAAAGGAAGAAAAACATGAAAGCGATCTACAAGTCAGTTTTGGTATTGAGTGTTTTTGCGGTCGGTTCTGCCCATGCATTTGAACTCGTGAGTAGAGATATTCAAGAAGGCCACCCGATGGCGAAGACATTTGAATACTCTGGTTGGGGATGTGATGGCGGGAATCAATCACCACAATTGATGTGGAAAGAAGCTCCAAAGGGCACAAAAAGTTTTGCGATCACCGTGTATGACCCCGATGCACCAACAGGCAGTGGTTTTTGGCATTGGATAGCGTTTAATATTCCATCCACCGTTAGCGAGCTGCCTCGAGGCATTGATATGAACAAGTTAGGAGGCAAAGAATCTCGTATTGACTACGGCACAACGGGGTTCGGCGGCGCGTGTCCTCCAAAGAATGATGGGATGCATCGTTACCAGTTTACGGTGTGGGCATTGCCAACTGAAGAACTGAATTTGGATGAAAACACGCCACCAGCCATTGTAGGGTTTACTTTGAATAGTGTTGCTTTGGGTAAAGCGACATTAACCACGACTTACACGCGATAATTGAATATAAGGGGAGAGAATGGGTCACCAATATCAGGTTACGCTGTTTCGTGCGGAGCAGCAGCAGAAGCTTCGTAATGTCAGGATTCACTCCCCAAGCATTATTCAGATTGTTAAGGGGAGTAAACATCTTTTCTGGAAAGACGAAGTACTCGACATCCATCATCCAAATATCATGCTTTGTGAAGCAAATGCATCCCTAAATTTTGAAAATCTTCCTCTACAAGGGCGATTTCTTTCTCGAATGTTCAGTTTTCACTGTGTGCCTAGCGATGAAATGTTGGAGCTAAGCATGAGCAACGCATTAGGAAACTATGTACCCGTTGTTGAGACAGATAAAGCATTGCAAGCGACGTTAAATGCTTTGTTTTCGTTTGAGCGGGAAAGCTTAAGTGAAGCGACACAACGCTATTGGATTATGGGCCTATATCAGCAGCTAGCTGAGAGAGGGTTATTGCATCGGTTGTTCTCGAGTTCACATATCTCTTTTAGTCAGAAACTTAGTCGTTACTTATCGCGCTCTCCAGGGGAGGAGCATCCATTAGATATGGTCGCGGGGCACTTTGCTATGAGCCGAGCAACATTGATACGAAAACTGAAACAAGAAGGTACCCAGTATCGTGAAGTATTGGCAGAAGTGCGCTTAAATCACGCACTTTACTTGATGCAAAATGGCTCGTATAACGTTGCTATGCTCGCACAGTTGTGTGGTTATCAGTCAGAGGGGCGTTTTAGCCAACGCTTTAAAAGTAAGTTCGGCCTAACGCCCAGCGAGTATATTAAAACGGTAGTGAGTTAATGTTTTACCGCTTTTTTATTTTTTGTGCTTTTTAGGTTAGCCATAATATTTGGCTTTCATTCGCAATGCTACGTTCACCAAAGCAATCAATACAGGCACTTCGATCAGTGGACCAATGACACCAGCAAAAGCTTGGTCTGAGTTTAGGCCAAACACCGCGATAGAAACCGCTATTGCCAATTCAAAGTTGTTGCCTGTTGCCGTGAAAGCAATCGATGCGTTTTTGTCGTAGTCGATGCCCATTTTCTTACCAACGAAGAAGCTGACAAAGAACATCAACACAAAGTAGATAGCCAGTGGAATTGCTACACGGAATACATCCATTGGCAGTTCAAGAATCATTTCACCTTTCAAGCTGAACATCAGTACGATGGTTGCAAGCAGGGCGATAAGCGTAATCGGTGAAATGCGTGGGATGAACACGTCGTTGTACCATTGTTCACCTTTCGCAGCGACCAGCCATTTACGGCTTAGGAAGCCCGCTAGGAATGGGATACCAAGGTAAATCAGAACGCTTTCCGCGATGTCCATCATCGAGATATCAACCACGAAACCTTCGTAACCAAAGACTGGTGGCAACACAGTGATGAACAACCATGCCATCACACTGTAAGTCACGATTTGGAAAGCGCTGTTTAGTGCAACTAGGGCTGCGCCGTATTCTTTGTTACCGCCACCGATATCGTTCCAGACAAGCACCATCGCAATACAACGAGCAAGACCGATCAGAATGATACCAACCATGTAACCCGGATGATCACCTAGGAAAGTCAATGCAAGGATGAACATCAAAATAGGGCCGACAATCCAGTTCATGACCAAAGACAGCGTGATCGCTTTTTTATCTTTCGTCACTGTGCCTAGCAAGTTGTAGTTCACCTTTGCGAGTGGCGGGTACATCATCAAAATCAAACCAATCGCTAGCGGTACGTTTGTGCTACCAACTGACATTGACTCGTTCCACTCAGCAACTTGAGGGAATGCTGCGCCAATACCTACACCGATTGCCATTGCCACAAAAATCCACACCGTTAGGTAACGGTCCAAGAAGCTCATTTTGTCGCTGGCACTATTTAAAACTTGAGTAGTCATAGTGTTCTCTTATTCGTTTATCGTCGAAAGGCGATAGTTAAAGGTATAGTTTATCTCTGCACGCCTGAACAGCGTGCAAAGGGCATTAATCAAATAACTTGGAAAATCCTAGATTGAACTGATCAAACGCGTCGCGTTGAATGCGGTAACACACCTTAGGTGGGTTTGGCTCGGCGCTGATAAAGCCTGCTTGCTTTAGAATACGCAAGTGCTCGGAAACAGTAGATTGCGCAAGACCCAGTTCAGAAACCAAATCACTGTTCAAACAACCGCCCATGGTATCGAGCGTGTGCAGGATATGCAGAATGCGCAAACGTGCTGGATGCGACAAAGCTTTTGCTTGCGCTGCTAGAGTTTGTTCTTTCTCGAGCTGTTGTTGCGTTGTCTGAAAAACGACTTCGCACGTGTCCTTGCACTTATCACTCATTCGCTGGCCTTAATAGTTAATCGTCGAATTGCGATAAAGTGTACGCCTGCTCTGTGGAAGATGCAACAAGTCGATGAAAAAATTAATCGTGAAATAACGATGGATAAAAAGTTGAAAAAATATATCTTTTAAAAACAGTGATATAATTAAAAATTAAGTAGGTTACTAAAAGTTAACTAATTGCACTATATTTCTAGGTTACCATAATAAACCACATCCGACGCACAATGGTTACTGCGTCATCTTGTGAACTTATTTAAAGGTAATCCCATGAGCAACGTACTGATCATCAATGCACACGAACCATCACCATATTCAGAAGGTCGTCTAAATGCTTCTCTTGTCGACAAAGCACAGACGCTTCTGCAAGCAAAAGGCCATGAGGTTCGCGTTGTGACAATGCAAGATGAGATCAACGTAGATGAGCAACTCGCACACTTTGAATGGGCTGATCGCGTGATCATCCAAAGCCCAATCAACTGGATGTCTGTGCCTTGGTCATTCAAAAAATACATGGACGACGTGTTTACTGCGGGTATGGGCGGCGCACTGTGTGCATTCGATGGCCGTAGCGCAGAAGAACCAAAGAAAAACTATGGTACAGGCGGTACTCAAACCAACAGCAAATACATGCTTTCACTGACATTCAACGCGCCAGAAGAATCGTTTGATGATGAGAGCGAATACCTATTCCAAGGTAAAGGCGTGGATGATTTGATGTTCCACATGCACGCTAACTTCCGCTTCTTTGGTATGTCAGCATTACCTACATTCGCTTGTTATGATGTGATGAAGAACGCAGATATCGAAAACGATTTTGTTCGTTTCGAAGCTCACATTAACGAAAACTTCTAATCCTTTTAGAAAGATAGTGCGAACTGAATGATGAATTGAGATGGACTGCTGTACGCGGTCCATTTTTATTTGTTTGCGGCGAGGTGACGTTTTTATTACTCTAAAGCACTAAATGTATCTAGCTTACTTTTCGTTACCTAGATTAGGTGCGTATCTTGAGGTGTATTGTGGAAAGCAGAATCAGTGTAGATAGCAAAGGTCGTAAGTCAGTGGCGAACGTATGTGCGGAGCCATGTGCTATCGAGAAAGGGATGCGTTTAATTGGTGGTAAATGGAAAGGTTCTCTGATTTATCATTTGAAAGACGGCCCAGTTCGTTTCAATGACTTAGCACGCATGCTAGGCGGTGCAAGTAAAAAGATGATCGACCAACGTCTTAAAGAGCTAGAAGCGGAAGGTATGGTGGTGCGTAAAGTGATCAGCGACCGCCCAATTGCAGTCAGCTATGAACTAACAGAGTTCGGCCGTACCGCACTTAAGATTCTTGATGATTTGCGAATTTGGTCTGAAAAGCATCAAATTGAGCTTCGTTAAGACCAAAGTAGTTAATCGCAAACGTCACTCTCTTTTGAAAGCTGATTAACAATACATCGCCGTTTATACCCAAGTAACTTAGATGTGCTTCATTCAAATCGTAATTTGTTTCGTAAAACAACGTACTCTTTCGAGTCAGGCATATCGAGGCTACTTGAGCATAATCGTACTTTTTAAGTTTTTGATTTTTAGTTATTATTTTATCATACTTAGTAAGTTGTAGAATAAATCACTCACTTCAGTTGAATTTAAAAAAGCACTATTTAATTCCAGTTTCTTTTCAAAATCGGAATATTTATCGAATTCCTCTTTCTCAACTAAACCTATTGGTGAGTTGTCGTTAACGTGGCTTTCATATTTTTTGATGGTATATAATTTAGACTTTTCGTCAAAATATTGAATTATCTTAATGTTAACGTCAGGTCTCTCCGTATTATACGTGATCGTAATTTTTTCATAATCTTTATTAATCGGAGTCGTAAGCCCTGTAGGGTAGATGATTTTAAACCTATTAATGTCATTCTTCTTCGTGCTTTTATAATGTTTTGAGTATGAAAAGTTTTCAATTGCACTTTTAGTGACGATAATTGACTCACCTTTCTTTAAACCGTATTCGGTACATTCATAATCGTCGACAACCGTAGAATTTCTTTTCTTTTCAATCAGGTAGGACATAGTTGCAGATGTCCCTCCGTGTTCCAGTTTTTGTTGGTTTACAGAACAATAGAAATGACCTTTGTCCACCGTCATTGCGTTGACTTGTTCCGGATTTGAAATGGTGGGATGTATATCTTTTGCTGGATCGTTGTCGCTTCCTCCTGAACCGCATCCAACTAATCCGATACAAACGGCCATATAAAGCAAAGAGATTTTATTCATACTGTATTTCTCAATTAAGATGTGTGATTGCAAATAACGATTAATTACATTTTTATAAAGTGAAATGTTTTTTATTTTAATTGAACGGTGTTTTATTGGTAATTTAATCGTTTGCTTTTATTTTGTCTCTTACGGTATCTATGTTTTCATTTATGGTATGAATTATTAGATTTGCACAATTGTGAGTTGCAATAGGATAATAATCGCTAGCCAACTACTTGTGTAGGTACCGTTATGATTTATATATCCGTTAAGTCTAAGTTTTTAGTCTTAATTTCATGTATTTATCGTGAAAGTGACTTAGAAGTAAATAACTAACGTTGTTTGAGGGGAGCCTGGGCTTCACTGATCTTGTTTTTCATCAAGGCGTTGTATAATGAACAAGGACTCTATTTCCAACTTGTTGATACATATCAGATCTCACGGATCTGATATGCATTCCAAGTTATTCTCACTAAGGCAAGAATCTTAGCTTATTTAAGGATAGAAAGTTTACTTGGGTGTAGAAGATATTAGTAATCCAATGTGCCACGGATAGGGTAGTTATTGTTTGGATCGCGAATCCATGCCAATCCGCGTGATAGCGCGCCAAGCTCAGGGCGAACAAACGGGTTGTTTGAAATATCCACCACGTGTAAGTCGCCGTGTTCATTCACCACAAACAGACCTGGTTCTGCGAAATTATGATCGGTTTCCTGTTCAGATCGAGGAATAGATACATACAAGCCTAGCGTTTTCATTTGTTCTTCGGTCAGGCCGTAAGCGATAGGGAAGCTGATTTCGAGTTTCTCTAGATGCCCCTCTAGCTGTGCTTTTGAATCGCCAGAAACGGCAAGAATATCGACGCCAGCATCAGCGAAAGCCTGTTTGTAACTCTCAAGCTCGTTGAGGTACTTAGTACAAAGAGGGCAGTGTTTACCACGATAAACGAATACTGCTTGCCAAGTCGCATCACCTTGCGGCTGACCCAACGTTACGCTTGAACCATCTAGCAAAGTGGCTTGAAGATGAGGGAAGCTGTCGCCCGCTTTAAGTTTCACTGAAGTTGCCATATTGACTCCCGAATTGGTGGTGTATATCCATGAATGCCCCTTTCTCAACAAAGCGATTGGGGGATGAGACTTCAATGTAGACTCTGTTTTGCGGTGTTTCAACTAGTTAACTTTTAGTAACCTGCAATAAGGTAGTAGAGTGCAAAAGATGAAAAAGCAGAACTTAAGATACAACGAAGTGGGGGTGTAGTATCAGGAGCTAAGTTCTGCTTGAGGTTAGGCTATGACCACTGGAACATATCGTTAAGATAAACCAGAGTCATCACTTCTATTTTATTACTCGATTGAGCTAGGCGTTGCTGAAAAAAGTACGCCATCATTGGCTTCTTCATTTCTTCCTCCTTTACGCTGACGAGTAAATTATGCGTATAAAAGGGGATATAAAAAAGAGAGTGCTTTTGTTGGCTTTTTTCCTAATAACGTAAATATATGGGGCTTTAAAGCCGAATTTGGAGGTTAATTGTGGAAAAGGGGAACAGATAATTAGGAAGTTTTCTTATTTTATTACCGCCAACTTAAGTAAACTATTCCTATCCACAAACTTCACAGATCTAAGGTTGATTCAGTGTCTGATCTCAATTTGTTTCGCTATTACCAACGATTACTCTCGTTTAGCGTTGGTGATGAAACAAAAACCACGTTACAGGACATTGCCGACATCATGTTCACTTCTTCTCGGCATGCTCGTAGCCTGCTAACGCAAATGCAGCAGAAGGCGTGGTTGAGCTGGCATCCGAAAGCTGGGCGGAACCAACGATCGACTCTCATTCTGAATATGGAGTTAGACGTTTTAAAAGAGAGCTTGGCTCTTGAACGTATCAAGTTAGGCAAGTATGAAAAAGCGCTGGCGATATTAGATGAAGACGAACTGGCATTTGGCCGTTTGTTAAAAACAACGTCTGGTGCTTCTGTGCAAGAAGGACAGCTCAATATTCAATTAACCTATAAGCGAATGTTTGAGCGCGTCGTTCCACATCAACTTCAGCGTAGCAGCGAACGTTTCTTATTAAGGCAAATCTATTGTTGCTTAGTTTCGAGTGATAACAATGGGAAAGTGCAACCAGAACTCGCACATCACTGGCGTTATGACGAAGACACCTACGAATGGACTTTCTACCTTCGTCCAGGTCTGACTTTTCATAATGGTAATTCCATTGATGCAGAAACAGTGGTTAGCTTGTTTGCAAAGTTGAGTTCACTACAGTACTACGAAAAAGAGTTGGCACATGTTGCTAACATTACTGCGCCAACGCCACTGAAAGTTGTTTTTAAGCTTAATCGAGCTGACTTGGGCTTTGCTGGACTTATTTCTGGGGTGAAATACGGCATTCAACCAGTAAGCCAAGTTAACGTAGCGAATAACAAGCTGGTGGTCGGAAGTGGCCCATTCTCTGTTGTCGAGCACAATGAAAGTCGTTTAAAACTGCAAGCATTTAATGGTTACTACGCATGTAGAGTTCTAACGGATTTGGTGACTATCTGGATTGTTAATGACGAGCAGATGGAGAACCCGTCATTGGCAGCAAATACGTTGCAAAGGGATGCTTCGCCCGAGGAGGATTTGTGTGGACACTATATGTCGACGCAAAACCGAGAAAACTCATCGGCGAGCAAGCGTAGTCGAATAGAAGATGGTTGCTTATTCGCCTTATTTAATCAGCACGCTAAGCACAAACTCTCTTTAGCGCAGCGCCGTTATATTAGTGAGCTAATTCAACCTGAGCACTTGGCCGAAGTGATGCGCCGCGAGAATATTGTATTTGGGAGTATACCCGCTTATAACCTGCTACCAGGTTGGAAACCAGTGCTCCGTCCGTTCAGTGAGCCGCTTAAGTTACCTAAACACATTACGATAGCCGGATATAACTATACCGCGTTGCGTCGCTGTGCGCGGGCTATTTCTAATCGTTTGGTGAGTGTTGGCAGTAAAGTAGAAATTGTTATGTATTCCTATCGTGAGCTGAACGAGAAAGCTAAGAATGGTGAGCTAAATGAGACGATGGTCGTGACGAACATAAACCTAGATGATAATCGTCATGCCTCAGCGTTCACGAACTTCTTCAGCAACGCTGTGCTATTCCACACTTTGGGAGAGAAGAACGCACAATGGTTAGATGAACAACTACAGAGAGTCAGATCTTTCGTTCCACTTGAGGACTACCTTAATGCATTGGAGCCAATTGCATCGACGTTGATCAGCGAATACTGGATTGCACCTATGTTCCACCATACACAAACTTTGCGCTTCCAAGGTGTGTTAGAAGACGTCGCTCTTACTAACTGGGGTTGGCCAGATATTCGCTCGGTGTGGTCTGCGGATTAACTGCCTTAGTTATATAGCAAAGTGCTGCTTCACGAATTCAATGAAGGCTCTGGTTTTCGCTGATTGATAGATAAGTTGTGGGTACACCAAGTAAACCGCGTTGTGCTGGTGGTCAGTTTCTTCCGATAGAACCTGCACTAGACGGCCGTGCTCAACGTCTTGTTCGACAAAGTAACTTGCTAACCGAGCAATGCCATTGCCAGACAGGGCTGATTCTTTGAGTAAGCGGTTTTCATTGCTTGAAAGCCAACCTTGGGTTTGAACTGTTCCCGTTTTTAACGGCCACTCTTTTTGATGCAATGTGGTTAAGCATTGATGCTCTTGTAAATCATCTAATGTCTCCGGCGTACCTTCTTCTTGCAGATACTGAGGAGAGGCAACCAGCCAGTGGTGGTAGTCCAAAAGGTGATGAGCAATCATATTCTCTGGCGGCGTTCTTGTCGCTCGAAACGCAAAATCAACGCTGGTTTCTGTCAGATTAAACGCTTGATAGCTAGAAAGGATCTCGAACTCTACGTTTGGATGTAAAGCGCGAAACGCTACGCACAAATCATGCAGCACCGCTTCAGCAAACATCTTGGGAGCGGTAAGACGAATCAGACCGTCTATTTGTTCAGATCGCTGACTTAAACTCTTTTCCATTTCCATTACGCGGCGTTTGAGATCTTCCGCTTGTGCAAAGATCGATTCACCTTCTGCCGTCAATCTCACGCTGCGTGTAGTTCGAACAATCAAAGGCGTGGCGAGTTCCGATTCCAATCGCTTGATTTGTTCTGACAGGTAACTTTTAGAAATGCCAAGTTGCTCCGCTGCCCTAGAAAAGTTAAGTGTTTGAGCCACTTCGGCAAACAGCATCAGTTTTTCGATTCTCTTATAATCTGCCATCTTGATTGCTCGTCTTTATTGTTCGCTTTAATTGTTCGGTAACGAGGATAATGAATTCGATTTTACGGTATTAAACTAATTTTTACGAACGGTAAGATGGTTAGAGTTAACTTAAGAAATTGAAGATGCAGAAATCGGAAAAGTGAGAATAACGATGAACAATCCAACACTACCGCTCGCCAAAACCTTACCTAACGTTAGCCGCTTGGTCTTCGGCTGCATGGGGCTTGGAGGGGAGTGGAATCGCAACCCATTAACCGCCCAAGATGAAAACCAAGCTTATGCCGCTGTAGAGGTAGCATTAGAGGTGGGCATCAATCTCTTTGATCATGCGGATATCTACAAATTCGGTAAGGCAGAAGAAGTGTTTGGGCGCATCTTAGCCAATGACTCAACCTTACGAGAACGAATTTATTTGCAATCCAAGTGCGGCATCCGTCTAGGAGATGAGCAAGGTGTTAAGCAGTATGACTTCTCTGCTAAATGGGTGACGGCTTCTGTTGAGGGCATTCTTGAACGCCTTGGCGTGGAAAACCTTGATGTTTTGATGCTGCATCGTCCTGATCCTTTGGTTGAATTTGAAGAACTGGGCACAGCGCTAAAAGCTCTGAAACAAGCTGGCAAAGTTAACCACTTCGGTGTTTCTAACATGAACAGTGCTCAAATTGATCTTCTTCAACAAGCTACGGGCGAAGTTGTTGTGGCGAAACAGTTGGAAATGAGTCTGGCTAAGTCTGACTTCATCAAGCAAGGCATGGGGCTTCCTTCGTCTGCATCTGACTACGTTGCAGGAATACTGGAACATGCCCGTAAGCACAATATCCAACTGCAAGCGTGGGGCAGTATGGCGCAGGGAAGATTCTCAGAGCGTGGTTTACATTCTGATGATCACAACACCAGACAGATTGCGGAGATGGTGATGGCGCTAGCAGCTGAATATGGCGTGCCGTCAGAGGCGATTGTTTTAGCCTTCCTAACGCGTCACCCAAGCCAAATTCAACCTGTTATTGGTACTGCAAACCCACAACGTATTCGCGCTTGTGCTCAAGTAGAGAACGTCACGCTATCACGTAGCCATTGGTATGGCTTGTTCGAGAAAACCCTTGGTCATGAGATCCCGTAGGAGAGAAAAATGAAATACGTACAAGTTCAAACTCTAATTCAAACGGCATTGGAAATTGCGACTGCTCGCAAGCAAAACATTGCGGTTGCCGTGGTTGATACACATGGAGAATTGCTCGGTTTTGCCCGAATGGATGATGTGAGTGTGCAAGCAGGTTTGTTGGCACAGAACAAAGCTTACACCTCGGCTAGAGACCGTCAGCCTAGCGGCAATCTGGGTGCTTGGGCTCGTGAGACGGGTAAGCAGTTGAGTTATTGGACTGACCCGAAGATCACAGGCTTTATGGGTGGTGTGCCTATAGAACAAGAGGGGAAAATCGTCGGTGCAATTGGCATTAGCGGTTTGGCTGAGCAAGATGATGAAGCACTTGCGATGGAAGTATTAAACGCGCGTTGAGTATAATGTTTATCAGTAGGTGTGATGCTTTGTCCAGCTTTGTACTCACTGTAGGGACTCAAGTTCACAGGCTTCGTCGAGTCACAATGCTATCTAATAGCCTGAAGTAAGCAGAAGTTGAAATCGCGAACTATGATTAATTTATTTGAAAGCTTTGAGGCCTAAATATGTTTCATAAGGTATTCGTTTCGCTATTTTTTGTTCTCCTCTCAGGCTGTGGTACGAGTGACAGCGCGTTAAAAGAGAGCGGTTATGATGAAGCTTATATCCAAGGCTTTCATGACGGTCGGCATAGTGGTATGCAAGAGGCAGGGAATGATTTTGAACACTATATTAAGGACGAAACAAGGTATCAAACCGACTCAGATTATCGACAAGGCTGGGATGCTGGTGAGGTAGAGGGTAACAAGTTACAAAAGCAGGCGACCGCGATAGGACAAGGCATGATTGATAATTCATATGAAGAACGTGATGTCTTTGATCCTGATAAAGTGGCGAAAGATGCAATAAAAGGCGTTGATACATCGGAATTGAAAAGCCTAGAGTAACGGACTGATATAAAGAATAAAACTCGTCATTTGACGAGTTTTTTTTGTCTAAACGGTTCATGTTTCAACGCTCAACAGGGCATTCATCGTTTGAGTATGAGTAATGTGGTTAATCACCTTTCTTGTTCTTTTGTTCAAGGATTAACGATAACAGGCGAACGAGCAGGGACTGAGCTTCCGGTGAGAGCAATCGCGCCACGGCCGTTAAGTCATTTGCTGTGACATGCTGAACATCACGTACATCTAAGGCAATATCTAGGTCAGTCAAATGAAGCGAACGCAATATGGCACGATATTGTGAGAGTTTAAGATCGGACTCTCCGCGCTCGATCCTTTGATATGTTTTTACGCTCATTCCAGCGATGTTTGCCATTTGCTCACGGGAGAGGCCATTCGATTTTCGTCTTGCGATCAGTGCTTGAATTATAGGGTCTACCTGCATGTGCTCTCCTGAAAGGACAGTTTTGACCTAAACGGAGCAAGAAGTGGACCAGTTTAACCACCACATATTTACCTGCTTTGCAATCAGTATAAAAATAACTGTCTTATAAAAACGTAAATATTTTAGTCAGTTATTAACTCAATGGAAAAGTATCAATCATACAAATCAATAGAAACGAAAGCTTCTATTCGCAAAATGCAACGCATTTTAGATCATTTATTTAGTGAAATTGATCAGCAACATCGTGAGACTAAAGAGAATGTTGTGACACTGATTCAACAGTCACAACAGCGATTGATGAACTACAAAGAGCTTTACCTTCACAAAGAATCGATAAGTGAAGTAGAGCTGCGGATGGCGCATGAAAATATGAGTGAGACTGAGAAGCAGGTCGCCGATATGGGTATTCCAGTGTTAACTTATATCATTGGCGCGCTAGATAAAGCGTATTAACACAATCGTAACGTCGGGCGATACAAGATTTATGCAATTTCGATCAATTGATGACATCTAAAAGAAAGGGTGCAAATGCTGGGGAACCACACCCAGCATTCGGACACTCATTTACCTATATTTTCGAACCGTAAATCAGTGTTTAGA
>NZ_JAWOTA010000030.1:0-54873 GCF_033338635.1 Vibrio sp. Vb1755
TGTTTTAC
Source organism: Vibrio sp. Vb1755 (assembly GCF_033338635.1). Classification (NCBI taxonomy): domain Bacteria; kingdom Pseudomonadati; phylum Pseudomonadota; class Gammaproteobacteria; order Vibrionales; family Vibrionaceae; genus Vibrio; species Vibrio sp. Vb1755. Next base: position 9 of record NZ_JAWOTA010000030.1, read on the forward strand.
CGTGGTCAACGTGGCCGATAGTACCAACGTTAACGTGCGGTTTCGTACGTTCAAATTTTTCTTTAGACACGATCGTGTTCCTTCCTAGTTATGATTCGTCGTGATCATTATTGATCGACGACGCGCCAGAAATTGTTATTTTATGCGCCAACGCCCGTTAGCGCAATATTTGGACGCCCTGATCTCGCAAAAAGTCGTAAACTTTTTGCAGTTCAATCGTCAATTAGTAACCACGCTCTGCAATAATTTTATCTGCGAAGTTTTTCGGCACTTCAGCGTACTCGTGAAACTCCATAGAGTAAGACGCACGGCCTTGAGTTGCAGAACGTAGATCAGTTGCGTAACCGAACATTTCGGATAGTGGTACTTGAGCACGGATGATCTTAAGACCAGCCACACCTTCGTCCATGCCTTCAATGATACCGCGACGACGGTTTAGGTCACCAACAACGTCACCCATCCAGTCTTCCGGAGTGGTTACTTCGACATTCATCATAGGTTCTAGAATCACAGGTTGTGCTTCTAGTGCACCTTTCTTGAATGCCATCGAGCCAGCGATCTTAAACGCCATCTCGCTTGAGTCTACATCGTGGTAAGAACCATCAAATAGTGTAGCTTTAATATCTAGTACAGGGTAACCCGCTAGAACACCACTATTCATTTGCTCTTCGATACCTTTCGATACCGAACTGATGTATTCCTTAGGAATCACACCGCCCACGATTTCGTCTACGAATACGAAACCTTCACCAGGCTCTGAAGGCTCAAGTTTGACCCAAACATGACCGTATTGACCACGACCACCTGATTGACGAACAAACTTACCTTCAACTTCCGCTTTACCACGAATGGTTTCACGGTAAGCAACCTGAGGTTTACCAACGTTACAATCAACGCTGAATTCACGCTTCATACGATCAACGATAATGTCTAGGTGAAGTTCACCCATACCTGAGATCAGAGTCTGACCTGATTCGTCGTCCGTTTCCACGCGGAATGATGGATCTTCCGCTGCTAGTTTACCTAGCGCGATAGCCATTTTCTCTTGGTCTGCCTTAGAACGAGGCTCTACAGCAATCTGAATAACTGGTTCAGGGAACTCCATGCGCTCTAGAATCACTTTGTGGTTCTGATCACACAGTGTGTCACCTGTTGTTACGTCTTTCAGACCGATAGCAGCTGCAATATCACCAGCGCGAACTTCTTTCACTTCTTCACGCTTATTCGCATGCATCTGAACGATACGACCGAAACGCTCTTTCTTCTCTTTTACTGAGTTGTAAACAGCGTCACCCGAGTTTACAACACCGGAGTAAACACGCATGAAAGTTAGCGTGCCCACGAATGGGTCAGTCGCAATCTTAAACGCTAGCGCTGAGAAAGGTTCGTTGTCGTCAGCATGACGCTCAACTTCATTTTCTCTTTCGTCGACACCTTTAATTGCAGGTACGTCAACAGGCGATGGCAAGAACTCAACTACTGCATCCAGTACCGCTTGAACACCTTTGTTCTTAAACGCACTACCACAAGTAGCCAGTACGATTTCGTTATTTAGTGTGCGAGTACGTAGAGCTTGTTTGAGCTCAGCTTCAGTCAATTCACCTTCTTCAAGGTACTTGTCCATCAGCTCTTCGCTAGCTTCAGCAGCGGATTCAACCATGTGGTTGCGCCACTCTTCAGCAAGTTCAATCATGTCAGCTGGGATGTCTTCGTAAGTAAACGAAGTGCCTTGATCGGCATCATTCCAGTTGATCATTTTCATCTTGATAAGGTCGATGACACCTCTGAACTCATCTTCCGCACCAACGTTCAGCTGGATTGGAACAGGAGTCGCACCAAGACGATTCTTAATTTGGTTCACAACGCGTAGGAAGTCTGCGCCCGCACGGTCCATCTTGTTTACAAATACCAAACGTGGAACGTGGTATTTGTCTGCTTGACGCCATACAGTTTCAGACTGAGGTTCAACACCAGATGAGCCACAGAACACAACCACAGCACCATCAAGTACACGAAGAGAACGCTCTACTTCGATAGTAAAGTCAACGTGTCCAGGGGTATCAATGATGTTTACGCGATGCTCAGGGAACTGTGCTTCCATACCACGCCAGAATGTAGTAGTCGCAGCGGATGTGATAGTGATACCACGCTCCTGCTCCTGCTCCATCCAGTCCATGGTTGCTGCACCATCGTGAACTTCGCCGATTTTGTGAGAAAGGCCAGTGTAGAACAGAATACGCTCAGTTGTGGTTGTTTTTCCTGCATCTACGTGAGCACAGATACCGATATTACGGTATAGCTCAATAGGAGTTTTACGAGCCACGATTGTATCCTCTTACTAAGGTGTACCTTAGAGTATAGAAAAGTGCTGCGAGAGAACCTCGCAGCACAGAAGGTATTACCAACGGTAATGAGCGAACGCTTTGTTTGCGTCAGCCATGCGGTGAACGTCTTCACGTTTCTTAACCGCAGTACCTTTGTTCTCAGACGCGTCTAGCATTTCAGCAGCTAGGCGTTGAGCCATAGATTTTTCACCACGCTTGCGCGCAGCTTCAACCAACCAACGCATAGCAAGTGCGTTACGGCGAACCGGACGTACTTCTACAGGTACTTGGTAAGTTGAACCACCAACACGGCGAGATTTAACCTCTACCGCTGGGCGAACGTTTTCAAGAGCTTCTTCAAAAATAGCTAAGTGGTCTTTACCAGACTTTTCAGCCATAGCATCTAGTGCAGTGTAAACGATTTTCTCTGCAGTAGATTTTTTACCGTCAACCATTAGGATGTTAACGAATTTTGCCAGCAATTCAGATTTGAATTTTGGATCTGGAAGGATCTTACGCTGACCAATGACGCGACGACGTGGCATGGATTTATCTCCGTTGTCTTCTTCAGGTTTTATCCAAAACTTTTCAGTTTTTTCAAAAAATTAAAAATAATTTAGTGTTTGGCCTTACTTAACGGAATCCATTAAGACTTAGGACGCTTCACACCGTACTTAGAACGACCTTGTTTACGGTCATTTACGCCAGCACAGTCTAGTGCGCCGCGAACAGTGTGGTAACGCACACCTGGAAGGTCTTTAACACGACCACCACGGATTAGAACAACTGAGTGCTCTTGAAGGTTGTGACCTTCACCGCCGATGTACGATGTAACTTCGAAGCCGTTTGTCAGACGTACACGACAAACTTTACGAAGTGCTGAGTTAGGTTTTTTAGGTGTAGTAGTGTAAACACGAGTACATACACCACGTTTTTGTGGGCACGCTTCTAGTGCAGGCACGTTGCTTTTAACAACTTGCTTTGCACGTGGCTTACGTACCAACTGGTTAATAGTTGCCATTAACTAGCTCCTGATTTACTTGAAAGTAAGCTTTGTGAAAAATCTATCCCCAACTGCCAATGCAGTTAGGGACGCAAAATTCTATGCAGCAGTGAGAGGTGTGTCAAGAAATATACGGATCTTTTTTGTTCAATTAGAACAATTCATCCGTAAAGCTTTGTCGACAGCAAATCTTGTTCAATCCCAAGTTAGGGATTTATCCTGTTTTGCTGTTAGTTCAACGAAGCCTGAATAATTCACAATCGTCAGCGATGGACTAATACGATTTGCAATACCGCGAGCTTGTGCATCGCTCTCTAACACAAATACGCTGCGGTTTTTTAGATGGGAAAGTGCTTTATGTTGCGAGTTAGCAGCGTACACTGCATCTTCTATAAGTAAGATGTCATCCTGTTCACTGCATAAAGGCATAGCGTCTTCTAGAGCAGAGACTGTTTTTATGATGTGTAACATAACTTCCTCAAAAAGACAGTAGCTTGCCAGCGTGTTGTAACTTATCTTTGAGCTGTTCTGAGCTTAACGCTTGGGCTTCAATGACTAAATCCGCTTGCGCCAAACCTCGCTGGGTTAACGACTCTGAACACACAAAGACTTGTTCGATGTCGTATAAATCGAAAAGCTTTAACATCGGCGCGTAATCTTTACTCAAAATATTGTTGGGGTCTTGCCCGAGTAGAAGCTGGTATACCCCGTCACCCATGAAAATGACGCTGATATCTTCACAGTAAGCCGACGCGGCTAACAGTGCATCCACACCTTCACGACCAGCTGCACTGCCATGTGGCGCACTACGAAATAGATAAGTTAACTGACTCAAAACTGTACCACTCTGTCTTGGGTTAACATCGCTTCAGCTAGGCTACCTAAGCCTGCTTGTTCAAAACCATCGGCTAGATTGTTCTGTACCAAACCATGTTGATTTGCTTCTTCTTCACTTACAATCCCGCGACGCAAAGCGGCCGCGACACAAGTTTCTAGGCGAACACCATGCTCTTTAGCCAAAAACTGCCACGCCTTATTGAGATCAAACTCATCGTTGGCTGGCACACTCAAAGCAGTACCATTAGTCACACCATCTTGATAAAAGAAGACGCTCACTAGCTGATGGCCTTGCTCTATCACCGCTTTGGCGAACTGATAAGCACTGCGCGCTGACTGGCTGCCATAAACGGGACCATTCACCACTAACGTGTAAGTTAGTTTGCTCACCTTTCATCATCCTCGGTTTTACGTTGACGAATGTACAAGTAAACGGTGTGTTTTGAAATATTAAGGCGATCCGCGACACGGTTGATGGCATCTTTAATATCGAAGATACCTTTGTCGTACAACTCCATCACGATCTGGCGATTTTTGGTGTTGTTAGACACGGACTTATCCGCATTGATCTCTTCGATGGTGCGTTCAACAGTTTGGTCCACCAGCTCTTCTACATCACTAGCAAAGTTGACCGAGGAAGCCGCTTCTTTCGCTTCTTGCGTCGGCATGAAAGACTGAAGGACTTGCGAGAAAGGCGCATCCAAGTTGACGTTGATACACAACAAACCAATCACGCGATTTTCGCCATTACGAATGGCGACAGTAATCGACTTCATCAACACGCCACCTTTTGCACGGGTAAAGTACGAACGTGAGAAGTTGCGCTCCGAGCCTTCGATGTCTTTTAGCATCTTAAGCGCTAAATCGGTGATTGGTGAGCCGACTTGGCGCCCCGTGTTTTCACCGTTAGCGATTTTAATTGCAGAGGTATTTAAGTCTTCTAGAGAGTGAAGAACGATTTCACAAAATGGACCTATCAGGCTGGCGATACCATCCACGACCGCCTCATAAGATCTTAAAATGATTTTGTCGTGCTCGGTAAACGGCATCACGTTAACGGATTCCATTTCGAGCAACATCTCCGCGTTTATTGTTTCTGTAGTTGTCATAAGCCTTCGAGCGAAAAATCAACAAATTGGTGTAAGTTTATCAGAAAATTTGAAAAGCAACCTAGCAAACTCACCAACTAGTGACCTAGAACAAAAAAGGCCCGTTAAACGGACCTTTTTCAATAACTTATCGCAGCTTATTGTTATTGCTCTGCGTTGTCGCTCTCAACTTTTAGCAGCTCAACTTCAAATACTAGCGTTGAGTTAGCAGGAATGCTTGGTGTGTCTTGGTCACCGTATGCTAGCTCTGGCGGGATAACGAATTTGAATTTAGAACCCACAGGCATTAACTGAACACCCTCTGTCCAACCTGGGATTACACGGTTAAGTGGGAACGTTGCAGGTTCACCACGATCGTATGAGCTGTCGAACTGAGTACCGTCGATCAGAGTACCTTTGTAGTGTACTTGAACCGTATCAGTGTCTTTTGGCTTCTCACCTTCAGCTGGTGTCATTACTTGGTATAGAAGACCTGTATCTGTCTTCACTACGCCTTCTTGCTTCTCAAACTCAGCTCGGAAATCATCGCCAGCTTTTTTCGCTTCAGCTGCTTTCTCAGCCGCTTGTGCTTGCATCTTTTCTGCAACACGCTTGTCTAGAGATTCTAGTGCTGCACGTGTTTCTTCTTCATTCAATTCAGCATTGCCTTTGAAGACGTCTTCGATACCTTTTAGTACCAAATCTTTGTTAAGATTAATGCCGATTTCGCTTGGCTTGTCGATGCTTGTGCTTAGGTAGTTAGCAAATGAAACACCGATTGCGTATGCCGCTTTGTCGTCGTCGGTTTTAAAGTGAACCGCTTTACCGGTTTCTGCTTGAACTTGTTCTGCTTGAGGTGCGGTTTCTGTTTTAGTTTCTTCTTTCTGACAACCTACCGCTAGCATAACTGTTGCAGCAAGTAGCGACACTTTTAAAACTGATTTCATTAAATTCTCCCAATAATGGCTCTGCCATTGGTTGTTGTGCACAAATCTTCTATGAGACTAGTGAAGACAATCGTTATACCAATATACTAGCTATATGTCTTAAGACACAAACCGGATTATTAGATGTGATGCAAAGAATTTTTCATTTATTCCTATATTTAATTGTCATCACCACGTTAAATGGTTGCTTTTTCGCCGAGCGTGAAGTGCAGCGTTGGCCGATAGAACCTCAAGGTGCGACGAGCTTCGCACTTAGCAGAGATGGACGGTTTGCTCTGCTCTATTCTCAACAACGTCATTTGATGTTGTGGGACCTAGAGCAAAATGAACAACTAGCCAACCTGGGTGAACTCGATGCCGATGCCAATGTGGTTTCCCATATCCGCATATCTGACAATGGTCGCTACGCAATTACAGCAAGCCAAATGAACTTCGCAGTTTGGGACCTAGGCTGGACGCAATCCGAAGGCCTTTGGTCTATCTCTGATGCGCTCATTCGCGACGTTGATATCACCAGTAATGGTGAACAAGTTCTGCTTGGGTTATCCAACGGTAAAGCAATTTATGTCAACTTAGTCACCGGGCGTCGCATGGAGTTCCTTGCGCATCGTGAAAAAGTCAATTCCGTGGCCATTTCTCCTAATGGGCGCTTCGCCCTAACCGGAGGTAATGACTATAAAGCGTATCTGTGGGATACCGAAACCGGACAAGTACTACGAACCTTCGAACATGAACAACGAATTGTTCGCGTGGCCCTGCAAAGAGATGGAAAATTCGCAATGACATCTGATGGCGGAAACCAAGCGATTGTTTGGGATTTAAAAACTGGACAAGAAGTCACACAGTTGAGCAGTTGGTCACGCCAATTAATTTTCTCTACCGCACGATTTTCTGACGACGGGACTCAACTAGTCACAGGAAGCCCTTCTGGCCGTGTGTCAATATGGGATACTCAAACCGGAAAACGAATGAGTGGATTTGAAGTGGAGCCCAAAAAAGACACTCGCCCTCCCCGTGCGGTCGTGTATGATGCAGCCTTTGATTCAAAACAACGCGTAATTACTGCTACTTCAGCAGGTATTGCCCAAGCTTGGCAGTTAGAGAACGGATCATGACAGAAAAAATCATTCAGCAATTGGAAGCACGCATTAATGACTTAGAATGTCAGCTTGCGTTCCAAGAACAGACTATTGAAGATCTGAACGGCGCTTTATCGCAGCAACAACTGCAAATTACCAAGATGCTCGATCAGATGAAATATGTGGTAGGTAAAGTAAAAAATATGGACTCGTCGAATTTAGCCGATCCGTCAGAAGAAACCCCACCACCGCATTATTAAAATGCAGGCTCAAATAGCATAAAGCCCAGAACATGTTCTGGGCTTTGTTGTATTAATTACTTAAGAAGGCACTCAAGAGGAAGCTATTCGTCGGCGTAGATTTTAACGCTCAGCTCGCCTTGCGTATTAATGCCTGCTCGGTACATGCCAGAACTGTTCATCGCAAAGTGCATCTCACCTTTAGCATCAATGGCAATCAAACCGCCCTCTCCGCCCATCTGTTTGAGATCACCTTGGATAATGTGTTCACAAGCCGTATGAATATCTTCTTGTAAGTAACGCATACGTGCTGCAACGTCTTCCGCAACACGTTTACGAATAAAGAACTCGCCGACACCCGTAGTGGAAACTGCCACGACGCCATTTTCGGCCACCGTACCACAACCAATAAGAGCCGAATCTCCGACTCGGTTGTATTTCTTATTCGTCACGCCACCCGTACTGGTGGCAGCGGCTAAGTTGCCTTGTTGATCTAACGCTACCGCACCAACCGTACCGTGCTTACGGTCATCTGGGTAACGAGATTCCGACAAAGCAAACAGTCCTTTCTCACGCATAGACAGCAACTGCTTATAACGGCGATCAGTAAAGAAGTAATCTTGCTCGGTATACTCATGGCCTTGCTCAAAAGCAAACTTCTCTGCGCCCTCACCCACCAACAGCACATGATTGCTGTTTCGCATCACGTCACGAGCGAGCTCAATTGGGTTTCTGATATGACGAACCCCAGCGACCGCGCCTGCTGCAAGGTTTCGCCCATCCATCACAGAAGCGTCCATTTCAACCATTTCGTTGTTGGTCAGCACTGAGCCTTTACCCGCATTAAAGTTAGGAGAGTCTTCCAATACTTTCACTGCCGCTACGACGGCATCTAAGGCTTCACCGCCCGTGTCTAGAATTTGATGTCCCGCTTTTACCGCAGCTTCTAAATCCGCCAAGATGGATTGTTGCAGCTCATCGCTCATCTGTTCACGCAAGATGGTGCCCGCACCACCATGAATGGCAATCGAGAAAGGTTTCGTCATCACTTTGTCCAACTGTTATTCCTTGTATGGTTGGCACTACACCTTAGATAAACAAAAAGCGCAAGTTGAAAACTCAACTTGCGCTTTTCAAAGCTTTGCTAGATTAGATTATCTAGTGAAGGCGCTTATGATTAGTGAGAACCACAGCTACCGCCGCCACAGCAGCCGCCTTCTTCTTCGTGATCGTGGTCATGATCGTGACCACCACAACAGCCACCACCTTGATGGATGTGACCGTGTTCGATCTCTTCTGCTGTTGCTTCACGTGTAGACATAACTTCTACTTCGAAAGTTAGTGTTTGACCAGCTAACATATGGTTACCGTCAACAACCACTTCGTTGCCGTCAACTTCTGTTACTTCAACAGGGATTGGACCTTGGTCAGTGTCAGCTAGGAAGCGCATGCCCACTTCGATTTGCTCAACGCCTTGGAACACGTCCGCAGGAACGCGCTGTACTAGCGCATCGTTGTGCTCACCGTAAGCTTCTTCAGGAGCTACCGTTACTGAGAACTTGTCGCCAGCCACTTTACCTTCAAGTTCTTTTTCAAGACCTGTGATTAGGTTGTTGTGACCGTGAAGGTAATCTAGAGGTGCTTCAGCTGTTGATTGATCAACAACGACACCGTCTTCCATCATTACTTTGTATGCAAGGCTTGCAACAACGTTCTTTTCAATTTTCATACTAACTCCAGGGAGATTAATTGACTTAACCTGAATGGGGTTAAGTACTGAGATATCTGGGTGTATTATGGGGATCAATTATCGAAGTTCAATTATTCCGGCTTAAAAATTCCGATCATTTCCTGATCTGAGTGTTTATTTTTCTCTACAGATTGTGGTTTGCGCTGCTCTGTAAACTCACACTCGACACACTCAACTAATTCGATGTTATTTTCAATCCACCAGCGCAGGGTATCTTGCTGGCTGCAGTTTGGGCAGCTAGCGCCGGCAATAAAACGTTTCTTGATTTTCACGCTATTTCCTTAGCTTGAGTCTTGGCTCAAGTACTACTTCCAATGATTAGGTGACTGATGGTCGCTCTCCATCTCACGACCAAATATTTCTTCTAGCTCTTTGCGTGCCTCTTTCGCCCTTTGAGCTAATTTCTTATCTTCATTGTGTTGAGGCAATAAGTCCTTAAGCATAGCATTATCCAACTTGCGAAAATGTGCTTCTGCCCGCTTTGCTTGATAAGGGTGCATACCCAGTTCTACGAGCGCTTGGCGACCGAGATCTAGCGCCCCTAAAAATGTTTCACGAGAGTAATTCTCTACACCATGACTCATTAACTGGTAAGCCTCGACACGGCTTCTTGCTCGGGCTAACAACTTAAGTTTCGGGAAGTGCACGCGACAAATGTCCACGATGGCCATCACCTCATCAGGTGAATCAGTACAAATAACCAATGCTTCCGCTTTATCAGCGCCAGCAGCCCTCAATAGGTCAATTTGTGTAGCATCGCCATAAAACACTTTGTAACCATACTTACGTAATAGGTGGATTTGGCTGGCATCACTTTCTAATACTGTCACTTTGATTTTATTGGCATACATTAAACGTCCGACGATCTGACCGAAACGTCCAAAGCCTGCAATGATAACGCGTGGTCGGCGATCCACGACTTTCGTGGTCATGCCCTCTTCTTCTTGATTCAGGGTATGAGCAAACCACTTCTTTTGTCCCATCAGCAAAAGAGGAGTCGTCACCATGGATAGACTGACCACCACCAACAGAAACGCCACTTGCTCTTTGGACAAAATGCCCTCTTGGCTCGCCGCGGTAAATATGACAAAGGCAAACTCACCGCCTTGGCTCAAAATTGCAGCCATACGGCTTCTCGCTTTGGCTCCGACACGGGCAGCTCTCGCCAATGCATACAAAACCAAACCCTTAACCACGACCAAAACCACCACCGCACCGAGAATCTCTAACGGGTGTAATGCCAATAACCCCAAGTTTACCGCCATGCCCACCGCAATAAAGAATAACCCCAACAACAGACCTTTAAATGGCTCGATAGCGATTTCCAGCTCATGGCGATACTCACTCTCTGCCAGCAAAACGCCTGCTAAAAAAGTCCCCAATGCCATCGAAAGGCCGAGCTTTTGCATCACGACCGAAATGCCAAGCACGACTAAAAGTGCAGCAACGGTAAAGAGCTCACGAACACCGCTCATCACGACAAAACGAAATAGCGGACGTAGTAAAAAGTGACCACCAATCAACAGTGCTACCACACTGCCTAAAATAGTGAAGACATCCAACCAACTTCCACCACTATGCCCGCCTGCTAGCAAGGGCAACATCGCCAGCATCGGGATCACTGCAATATCTTGAAAGAGCAGCACCGCAAAACCAGATTGCCCCGTTTCGGTACCATTAAGCCCTTGCTCTTCAATGACTTTAAGCGCAATCGCCGTCGAGGACAGCGCCAACCCCATCCCGATAACTAAACTCACTTGCATGCTTACGCCAAACATACTGACGACACTACCAATCACGGCGGTCGTGACCACAACCTGCGCACCGCCTAAACCTAAAATCGGCCCTCGCATCTGCCACAATTTTTTAGGGTTTAATTCCAGCCCTATCAAAAACAGTAACAACACAACCCCAAGCTCGGCAAAATGCAAAATGGCATCAACGTCGCTAATTAAGCCAAGCCCCCATGGGCCAATCAACACACCAGCGAGTAAATAACCTAAAACCGAGCCAAGCCCAAGGCGCTGAGCAATCGGCACCGCAATAACCGCAGCCGAAAGAAAGACCACACTGCTTTGAAGAAACTCACTGGTGATCGCCATACTGACCTCCTCGATCTGCCGCTTGCCAGTTTTCAAGTGGGTTACTCAGCCATCCACGGTATAACTCGGCATGTTCGTAGCGTTCAATATCCGAAACATTTCTTGACCAATACAACACCAGAGGTTCAATCCAGTGCATTTGGCATAGGGCTGCCGTCAGTTCAAACGGTTGCAAGATTTGCTCAAGTGGGTATTTGTTGTACCCCTTCGCGCTGAAGGCTTCTTCTTTACCACCTGTTGTAATGACACTGCGCCAGTATTTTCCTTCTAGCGCCGCACCTCCGCCAAACGCAAAGCCTTTACCTAACACTCGGTCTAGCCACTCTTTTAATAGGGCTGGACATGAATACATATAAAGTGGGTGGTGAAATACGATCACATCGTGAGCGAGCAACAACTCATGTTCGTAATTCACATCAATAAAGAAGTCGGGGTAAACACCGTAAAGATCGTGCACAGTGACGTGATCAAGCGACTGAGCTTTTTTTATCATCACTTGATTGGCAATCGAGTTATGTGGCTCTGGATGAGCATAAATGACCAGAACTTTTGGGAGAATAGACGGTGCAACAGCCAAATGGTCGTCCTTGTGGTTATTTTTATCCGTTATCAAATTGTTATACTTTTTTGTACAGCATAATGCAATTAAAGCGAATCAATCGACTTTTCCGGTCAATACCCCTACTATTCACCGCTAGATATATACCCAAGTGGCTTTAAAAACGATTGAAACCACTTCGCTATGTAACCAAGCAACGCGCACTGCGCAAAGTGAATGAAAACTTTATGATTACCTTCTCTGATATTCAGTTACTGCGTGGCGGTAAACCTCTTTTAGACCAAGCTTCTGCGACTATTCACCCTGGCGATAAAGTCGGTCTTGTGGGCAAAAACGGCTGCGGTAAATCAACGCTGTTTGCCCTACTGAAAGATGAACTGTCAATTGATGCTGGCTCATTTAGCCAACCTCAACACTGGGAGTTGGCCTGGGTCGCACAGGAAACGCCTGCGCTAGAGCGCACTGCACTGGAATACGTCATTGATGGTGATCGCGAATACCGCGCTCTCGAAAAGCAGTTAGCAGAAGCAGAAACGCAGGACAACGGAACCCTAGTTGCCGAGATACACGGTAAAATTGAAACCATTGGTGGTTACAGCATTCGCGCTCGCGCGGCAGAACTGCTCGACGGTTTAGGGTTCAGCCAAGAGCAAATGAGTTGGAGTTTGACCCAATTCTCGGGTGGTTGGCGTATGCGTCTTAACTTGGCTCAAGCGCTATTGTGTCGTTCTGATCTACTGCTACTCGACGAACCAACCAACCACTTGGATTTGGACGCGGTAATGTGGTTAGAGCGTTGGCTACAAAACTACCCTGGCACGCTGATTCTGATCTCGCACGACCGAGACTTCCTTGATCCAATTGTTGGTCGCATCATTCACATCGAGAATCAGCAGCTGAACGAATACACGGGTAACTACTCGTCATTCGAAAACCAACGCGCACAAAAGATGGTGTTACAACAAGCGATGTTTGAAAAGCAACAGAAGCAGATGTCGCACATGCAAAGCTACATCGACCGCTTCCGTTATAAAGCATCAAAAGCACGCCAAGCCCAAAGCCGTATCAAAGCTTTGGAGCGCATGGAAAAAGTACTGCCAGCTCAATTCGATAACCCATTTAGCTTCCAATTCCGTGAGCCAGCTGCGCTGCCAAACCCAATCATGATGATGGATGAAGTATCTGCAGGTTACGGTGACAACCTCATCTTAGAGAAGATCCGCTTGAACTTGGTTCCTGGCAGTCGTATTGGTCTACTCGGCCGTAATGGTGCGGGTAAATCGACCTTAATCAAGCTGCTCTCTGGTGAACTTAACGCGCAAGGTGGTGACCTAACTTACTCACAAGGCGTGAAAATTGGTTACTTCGCTCAGCACCAGTTAGAAACGCTTCATCCTGAAGAAACGCCGCTGCAACACATGATGCAAATCGCACCCGATCAAACCGAACAGCAGCTACGTGATTACCTAGGTAGCTTTGGCTTCCAAGGTGACAAAGCACTAGAAAAAGTTGCGCCGTTTTCTGGTGGCGAAAAAGCCCGTTTGGTATTGGCTTTAATTGTGTGGCAAAAGCCAAACCTGTTGCTACTTGATGAACCGACCAACCACTTAGACTTGGACATGCGCCAAGCATTGACGATGGCACTGCAAACATTCGAAGGTGCGATGGTGATTGTTTCGCACGACCGCTATTTACTGCGCGCTACGACCGATGACTTGTATTTAGTGCATGATAGACAAGTTGCTCCGTTCGACGGTGACTTAAATGACTATTACAAGTGGTTAACCGAACAACAAAGAGCGGAACGCAAAGAAGCACAAGCCGCACAGCCAGCCAAAGATAGCGCCAACAGCGCGGCAGCGAAAAAAGAGCAAAAACGTCGCGATGCAGAGTTTCGAAAACAGACAGCGCCAATTCGCAAAACGCTGACACAACTAGAAAATAAAATGGATAAGTTAGGTGCTGCACTGGCCGAAGCTGAAGAACAATTGGCGGACAACTCACTGTATGCGGCCGAAAATAAAGCTAAACTTAACCAAGTGCTGGCACTTCAAGCTTCTAGTAAGGCTGAGCTCGAAGAAATTGAAATGGAATGGATGTCTGCTCAAGAAACGTTGGAGCAGATGGAGCTAGAGTTTAATCAATGAGTAATCAACACGCTGAATACACACTCACCCTAGAACACCTTTGGCAGTTTAGTCTGCAGTTTTATGGTGTGCGAGAAGTGAAAGAGGCGTGCTTATCATTGCAAAACAACTACCACGGTAACGTGAACCTACTCCTGCTGCTCAGATGGCTCGATGAGCAGCAACTCATTTTCCAAGAAAAAGACTGGCCCTTGGTGCAAGACTGTCTAGGTAGAAGCGAAACTTTACTTCACTCCTTTCGCGACCTTCGTCGCCACCTTAAGTCTCAAGTCAATGACGCTTTGTATCGTGAGACCTTGCAGTTTGAGCTGCAACTAGAAAAGCAGCAACAAGCGGATTTGGTGGACTGCATTAACTCACTTGCACTACTCAAAAATGATGGTGACCCACTGACGTTGAGATACTGTCGTCAACTCGGTGGGGAGCATTTGCAGCAAGCCTTTGCTATTCCGGTGCCAAACATTCAACCACCAAAACGCCCATAAATCTGTAGAATACCTATAATCTTTATAAAGGATTATATTAATAAGTTCTTCAACGGACACCGAAGGACCGCATAAGAGCAGTTAGGTATGACACAATTTTTCGCAGCCGCCGGGATCAAAAACCCGCATCTCCAAACGCTTTTGCCGCGTTTTATTCGCAAAAAAGCGTTATTTACGCCGATTTGGCAAACCCTCGATACATCCGATGGCGACTTTCTCGATCTCGCGTGGAGCGAGGACCCAACCCAAGAGCCTGCACAAAAAAAGCCGATTTTTGTTTTATTTCATGGGTTAGAGGGGTGCTTCTATAGCCCTTATGCCAATGGGCTAATGAATGCATTTGCTCAATCTGGATGGCTGTCGGTGATGATGCATTTTCGTGGCTGCAGCGGTAAACCAAACAAAAAAGCACGAGCTTATCACTCGGGAGAAGTGATGGATGCTCGTTACTTCCTAGAGCACCTTGAACAACGTTTTCCTGATAATCCCAAAGTTGCGGTTGGTATTTCTCTTGGCGGTAACATGTTGGCGAATTATTTAGCCCAATATAAAGACCACCCTATTTTGAATGCAGCGACTATTATCTCAGCGCCTTTAGACCTAGCGGCGTGTGCGAACCGTATAGAACAAGGCTTTTCAAAAGTGTATCGCCGTTACCTGCTTTCTTCACTGAAACGTAACGCGTTACAAAAGCATCATCTACTGCATGGTGAGCTTGCGCTGTCCTACAACTCAATAAAACGTGTCACACGGCTGTATGAATTCGATGATTTGATCACGGCACCACTGCACGGTTTTAAAGACGCACAAGATTATTACGATCAATGTTCTGGCTTAAGTAAATTACAACAGATCACGCTACCGACACTGATCATTCACGCCAAAGACGATCCATTCATGACCGACGATGTGATCCCGAAATTTGTTCTGCCAGATAACATTGATTACCGTCTCTTTGAACACGGTGGCCATGTTGGCTTCCTGACAGGAACGGCGTTAAAACCTAAGTTTTGGTTGGAGGAAGCGCTGCCCGCGTATTACGAAAGTATCGCCGCAGATTACCTTTCTGCTGTATCCAAGCAACGAACTCAGTAAACTAGCCGCTCATCATAAAAGTTAGAGGTATTTATGATCATTCCATGGCAAGACATTGCGCCGGAAACATTGGAAAACTTAATTCGTGAATTCGTCTTACGCGAAGGAACGGATTACGGAACCGTCGAGGTTTCTTTGCAAGACAAAATTGATCAAGTCAAAGCTCAATTGGAAAAAGGTGAAGCGGTTATCGTGTTCTCTGAGCTACACGAAACCGTCGATATTCAACATAAAACAAAATTTTAGACCCTTCACATTTTACCGTATCCCACTCGATGACAAGGTATTGTTACGTGCTATAGTGGGATATCGACCGTGCAGTAGTAACTCTACTGCACATTACAGGTAAGTAATTTTCGACAAGGTTTGTCATGTCAGCTAAACACCCAATTATTGCGGTTACTGGTTCGTCCGGTGCCGGCACGACCACTACATCTGAAGCCTTCCGTAAAATGTTCAATATGATGAACGTTAAACCCGCATGGGTTGAAGGCGATAGCTTCCATCGCTTTACTCGCCCAGAAATGGACATCGAAATTCGCAAGGCCCGCGAGCAAGGTCGACACATTAGCTACTTTGGCCCACAAGCTAATGACTTCCCGGGATTAGAAGAGTTTTTCCGTAAGTTCGGGCATGACGGTACTGGCAGCGTGCGCCGTTATCTGCACACGTTTGACGAAGCGGTTCCCTACAATCAAATGCCAGGCACGTTTACACCGTGGCAAGACTTACCCGAAAACAGCGACGTGCTGTTTTATGAAGGGTTACATGGTGGCGTGGTCGATGGCGATGTTAATGTTGCTCAACATGTGGATTTCTTAATTGGCATGGTGCCGATTGTGAACTTAGAGTGGATCCAAAAATTCGTACGTGACACTCGCGATCGCGGCCATTCGCGTGAAGCGGTAATGGACTCTATCGTGCGATCCATGGACGATTACCTCAACTATATCACTCCTCAGTTTTCTCGTACTCACATCAACTTCCAGCGCGTACCGACCGTTGATACTTCCAACCCACTTAATGCAAAAGGCATCCCTAGTTTGGATGAGAGTTTTGTGGTGATTCGCCTACGCGGTATCAAGAATGTCGACTTCCCATATCTGCTGGCCATGATTGATGGCTCATTCATGTCACGCCACAACACGATTGTCGTACCCGGCGGTAAGATGAGCTTTGCAATGGAGCTCATAGTTCGGCCTATCCTACAACAGCTCATCGAAACAGGGAAAATTGGCTAAAAACCTGCCTGCGAAGATGTTTACTTTTCATACCGTGATCATGTGCACAGTTTTGCTTACAAAATCTCAATCATGGCACGATTAAAATCAAGAAATCGTTTTCGAAAAAGGATACTATTTCTTACCGAAACACAAGAGAGCTTGCAGCATATAAAAAGTGCTCTTATTCTAGTAGGCCTAATTCAGGCTTAGCTAAAATATGGATAGCGCAAGCGTACCCTGCAGAGGAAGTGAGATATTATGGTTCTAGGTAAACCTCAAACCGACCCAACATTAGAGTGGTTTCTTTCACACTGTCATATTCATAAGTACCCTTCAAAGAGCACGCTAATTCACGCGGGCGAAAAGGCAGAAACTTTGTACTACATCGTTAAAGGTTCTGTTGCGGTTCTTATCAAAGACGAAGAAGGTAAGGAGATGATCCTTTCTTACCTAAACCAAGGAGACTTTATTGGTGAACTTGGTCTATTCGAGGAAGACCAAGAGCGCACAGCTTGGGTTCGTGCTAAATCTCCTTGTGAAGTTGCTGAAATTTCTTTCAAGAAGTTCCGTCAGCTTATCCAAGTAAACCCAGACATCCTAATGCGTCTTTCTGCGCAGATGGCTCGTCGTCTTCAAGTAACTAGCCAAAAAGTGGGTGACCTGGCGTTCCTAGACGTAACTGGTCGTATCGCTCAGACGCTTCTGAACCTTGCAAAACAACCAGACGCAATGACTCACCCAGACGGCATGCAAATCAAGATCACTCGTCAAGAAATCGGTCAAATTGTTGGCTGTTCTCGTGAGACAGTAGGTCGTATCTTGAAGATGCTAGAAGAGCAGAACCTAATCTCTGCTCACGGTAAAACCATCGTGGTTTACGGTACTCGTTAATCTCGAACTAGAGTGACACGAACAAAATTATAAAAGCCACCAATGGCAACATTGGTGGCTTTTTATTTGCTCATGACCAAATGAGATAGGGTGCAGCGGACACTAATGAGTAAGCTTAACAGGTTAACCCTAAAACTTAGCCATTCGTACTTTCAAAGATTTTGTCAGCTGAAGCGGCCACGAAACCTGGGTACAAATCACCATTTTCCATCGGATAGCGCTTAGCAAATTCATAAAACCCGCCAGGGATAATTTCAGTGCCTTCGCTAAAACAAACCGCTACTTTATCTGCCATGGTCGATGACTGCTCTAGCAACACCTCAGGAGTGCCCTTCACTTCACCACCATTTTCATTAATGGTAAACCCAGCGGTACGCAGATGATCGTTTACCTGCTTCACTTCTTCATATTCATTGAGCTGGTTAACGCTCACCGTGAAGTGGTTTGCTCCGTAACCATGCGCCGCAAGCCAAGATGCGTACTCACTTTCTTTAGCCAACGTTTGGTAATCAGCAAAGCTTAAATCCCACAAGCGTCCACCATGTAAGAATGCGCTATCGTTCAGCTTGTCAGCATCGACTTGTGCCACCAAATTTTTCACAATCTCTTGTAGCTCAGACGAGCACTCTTCAACTTTTAGCTCACTAATAAATACTTTAGGTTGCTTCGGATCTGGGTGCTCATAGTGCTTAGCAACCAGCTTTTTGCTTTCGAAAACGTAATCACCACAAGCCTTGTAACCAATAGCTACAAATGGCTTAGCTAGAGTTTCAATACCAAGAGGCGCGATATTGAAGGTACGTAAAGCTATATGATCATTAATCAGAGGCTCATCTTCTTGAAGCAGCTGATGCACTTTAGCAGCCGAAGGGCAAAGACGTTGAATGTAATCTTGCCATAGCGATTCAAATAACACATCGGGCGTCATAACGACTCCTTGTTACGAGATGTAGAGTTTAAAGGTAAGCGGAAGTTGGCTGCTCGTTCACAACAAAAGTTGTCCAGAATAATGAACGAGCAACCATCAACCTGTGACGGTAAATGCCAGTCAGTCAACACGCTTTTCCGAGTCTTTGCTCACTTTTCGTGTTCTGCCAACGATCACTACAACCCATACCTAAATGATGCGCCGGCAAGGTGAGCCGCAATGCATAGTTGCGACTCTATTATTAAAACTTATAGCGCTACACCTGGACTCAATGTTGCAGGCAAGACAGTCTCTTGACCTTCCATTGATGCCATTGGGTACGCACAGTAATCTGCTGCGTAGTAAGCGCTTGGGCGCAAGTTACCCGATGCCCCCGGACCACCAAATGGCGCATCACCGCTTGCACCAGTGAGCTGGCGGTTACGGTTCACGATACCTGCACGAATGTGGTCAACGAAGTATTCCCATTCTTGGTCGTCGGTTGAGACCAAACCAGCAGATAAGCCAAAGCGCGTATCGTTTGCTAGCGCCACGGCTTTGTCTAACCCTTCGTAACGCACCACTTGCAGAAGTGGGCCGAAGTATTCTTCATCTGGTAACTCAGCAATGTTCGTTACATCAATGATGCCAGGAGAAACAAACGCCGCCTCTCCTGCTTTCGCTTCAATCAAGCTTTCACCGCCAAGAGACTGTAGATTAGCTTGTGCATCAAGAATAAACTTGGCTGCCGCGACCGAAATTTGCGGTCCCATAAATGGCGCAGGTTCTGCAAATGGTTGGTCTACGCGAATATTGCGTGTCGCTTCAACGAGTTTGGTGATAAGCGCATCGCCTTTTTCACCCAATGGCACATACAAACGACGAGCACACGTACAACGCTGCCCAGCACTGATAAACGCTGACTGGATGATGGTGTAAACCGTGGCATCCAAATCACCATATTTATCAGAGATCACCATCGGGTTATTACCACCCATTTCTAGTGCGAGCATCTTGCCCGGTTGACCCGCAAATTGACGGTGTAATACATGCCCCGTATTCGCGCTACCCGTAAACAGTACGCCATCAATGCCTTTTGCGTCAGCTAGGGCGATACCAGTTTCTTTCGCGCCTTGAACAAGGTTAATCACGCCTTTCGGCAGACCGGCTTCTTCCCATAGCTTCATTGCCAATTCACCCGTCCATGGCGTTTGCTCAGACGGTTTGAAGACTACCGTGTTACCAGCCAGTAGCGCAGGCACAATGTGACCATTTGGTAGGTGGCCTGGGAAGTTGTAAGGACCAAACACCGCCATCACGCCCAATGGGCGGTGGCGCAATACGATTTGGTTGCCTGCTGCTTCACGGCTCGCCTCACCAGTGCGGTCATGATAAGCGCGAATCGAAATGGCAATTTTACCTGCCATGGCTGCTGCTTCAGTGCGCGTTTCCCAAATCGGCTTACCGGTTTCTTTGGCAATTACTTCGGCGATTTTTTCGCTGTTCTCTTTTACTTTCTCCGCAAAAGCCAACACGATTGCCTCACGCTCTGAAAATGGACGCTTTTTCCAGTCAATAAACGCTTCACGCGCTGCAGATACCGCCTGGTTCACCTGCTCTGCCGTTGCACCTTTGCCTTGCCAGATCACTTCTTGGTTGTACGGCGACAGAGACGTAAATGCTTCACCCTGACCTTGTACCCATTCACCTGCAATCCAATGTGTCATTGTTTCTATCCTTAAATTCTGTCGTCTGTTACTGCGGAAGAAGGCGAACGAAATCCCCTTCTTCAACCGAAAGTGCATCCGCAACGTCTGGTACGATCATTACGCTCTGTGTCTCTGCGTCATACGCCGCTTTAGTGACTGTCGCACGGAAGTTCTCGAAAGATGAATTACACATCAAGAAGTCTTGTGTGCTGGAATGTTCAGAGATTTTGACTTGCGCGCGGAATGAATGACGTACCGACTCAATATTACGCAGATCACACTCAACCGTTGGGCCACCATCGAAGATGTCGACGTAGCCTCGGTTGGTAAAACCTTCACGCTCAAGCAGCTTCAGCGCTGGACGCGTGTTGTCATGTACTTGACCAATCACGGCTTGCGCTTCTGGGCTGAGCAGGTTGATGTAAATAGGCAGTTTCGGCATCAAGTCGGCGATAAAGCCTTTCTTGCCGATACCTGTCAGGTAATCTGCAAGCGTGAAATCGATAGAGAAGAAATGCTCTTGAAGCCATTGCCAGAATGGTGAATTACCCTCGTCGTCTGAAACGCCACGCATCTCCGCAAAGATCGTTTCAGAGAAGCGCTCTGGGTGCTCTGCCATCATTAGGAAACGACACTTCGACATTAGACGACCATTCAGACCTTGGCGGAATTTCTCACGCAAGAACAAGGTACAAATTTCGCTGTTACCCGTGTAGTTATTACCAAAAGTAAGCAGTTTAACGACGTTGTTAACGCCAAGCTTTGGCGACGAGTGCACAACTTTACTAATGTGATATGAGTAAAATGGGACATCCCAGCCGATAGATGCTTCGATTCCGGTGGTACCCGCAACCTCACCCGTTTCAGAGTCAAAGCCAACCATCAGGTAGCCTTCATCGCCTGGTTCTGCCACATCTGGCTTACCAAAGCTGTACTCTGAATGTTTGATTCGATTGGTTAACAGTTCTTCGTTAACCGGTAGAGATGTAAATCCGTGACCAGACTCCACCGCACAAGTGTGCAGTGCGTCGTAATCCGACATCGCGATAGGGCGAACTACTAGCATCAATACTCCCTCCAGATGCAAGAAGATCCTAACTATATTGTAGGAACAATTCCCCCATCAGAGATCCTTGACGGGGGTGTCTGCGTTGACGTTTAAACTGATATCGCGCTTAAACTAAAGTCGCGATCGCTTTATCCAGTTTCGCCAAGCCTTCTTCAATTTCTTGTTGTGTGATAACGAGTGATGGTGTGAAACGTACGACATTGGCACCCGCAACCAATACCATGAGACCTTGTTTACCTGCAGCAACCAGCACGTCACGCGCACGGCCTTGCCATTCTTCATTTAGTGCAGCGCCAAGTAATAGGCCTTGACCGCGCACTTCTGAGAAGATGTTGTACTTCGCGTTGATCTTCTCTAGACCTTCACGGAACATTGCTTCGCGTTCTAGCACACCAGCCAACACCTCTGGCTTAGTAACTTCATTTACAACCGCTTCTGCAACCGCACACGCTAGTGGGTTACCGCCATATGTAGAACCGTGAGTGCCCACTTTCATGTGCTCTGCCAATTTTGCTGTCGTTAGCATTGCACCGATTGGGAAACCGCCACCAAGTGATTTCGCAGTACTTAGAATATCTGGCGTGATACCTAAACCTTGGTAAGCGTAGAAGTTACCTGTACGGCCATTACCAGTTTGCACTTCATCGAAGATCAGTAAGGCGTTGTGTTTGTCACACAGCTCGCGAACCGCTTGAGCGAACTCAGGCGTTGGTGGCACGATGCCGCCTTCACCTTGTAGTGGCTCCATCATGACCGCACAAGTACGATCAGACATGTGTGCTTGTAAAGCTTCGATATCGTTGTAAGGAAGGTGTGTCACGTCGCCTGGCTTAGGACCGAAGCCGTCAGAGTATGCCGCTTGGCCACCAACCGTTACGGTAAAGAATGTACGACCGTGGAAACCTTGTTTGAATGCAATGATTTCAGATTTCTCAGTGCCATGAACGTCTGCTGCATAACGACGTGCCAGCTTCAAAGCGGCTTCGTTTGCTTCTGCGCCAGAGTTAGCAAAGAACACTCGCTCAGCAAAACTCACTTCTGTTAGCTTTTTCGCCAGACGAAGGGCTGGTTCGTTCGTCATAACGTTACTTAAGTGCCAAAGCTTGTTAGCTTGCTCTGTTAGCGCGTTTACCATTACTGGATGACAATGGCCAAGACAGCTCACTGCAATACCACCAGCAAAGTCGATGTATTCATTACCTTCCTGATCCCAAACACGTGAACCTTCACCTTTAACAGGGATCATTTCCATCGGGTTATAGCAAGGTACCATTACCTCATCGAATAAACCGCGCTCTACTTTAATTTCCGTTGTCATTGCACATTCCTTCTTGATACCGCATGCGTAGCAGATAAGCGAATTTAACCGGCTCTCTTTGCCAGCAAATAATGTTTTGCATTTAAGCTATTGCGGCATTGTATTTACATTTAATTAACCATTTCAATAGTGATTTATTCTTTTCGTTCTCGAAAGCAACTTCCATTAATCACTGCTTATGACTATTTATGCATCAAGAAAGTAAAATAGAGAAGTGATTTTTTATAAATGTTATGTAATACAGGGGATAGAAGGTTTAAAAAGACATGAATAGACAAAGAGACTCGAGAGAATCGCATAGTTTTGCAATCCGCTCACCTCAGCAAAAAGATGAATGATTTGTTAAGAAAAGTGATCGCGATCAGATCGTTTTGCGTGCTAAAAAGTTCGCAAGCAACTCGTGACCTTGCTCAGTTTTGATTGATTCTGGGTGGAACTGCACCGCATCAATTGGCAAGGTTTTATGTTGGTAACCCATTATTTCATCCATGCTTCCGTCAGGCAGTTCTGTCCATGCAGTCAGTTCAAACACGTCGGGTAAAGTACCGTTTTTCACCACAAGAGAGTGATAACGGGTTACCGTGAGTGGGTTATTCAGATTTTTAAACACACTACGACCGTTGTGACGAATTGGTGAGGTCTTACCGTGCATCACTTGTCGTGCACGTACCACTTCGCCCCCAAACACTTGCGCTATCGCTTGATGGCCAAGACAAACACCCAATATTGGAAGCTTACCAGCGAAGTGTTCTATCGCTTTCAGTGAAATACCTGCTTCGTTCGGCGTACATGGCCCTGGCGAGATCACCAAATGAGTTGGGTTGAGCGCCTCAATGCCTTGGATATCGATTTCATCGTTACGCACCACCTTTACGTCTGCACCAAGCTCGCAGAAGTATTGGTAAAGGTTGTAGGTAAACGAATCATAATTATCGATAATTAACAGCATGGGACTACATCGTGGAAACCTGAAAGCGAGTATTGTGCCGCCTTTTTATCTAAACGCAAGTACGATCAGTTATTCCACCTCGGCTTGCAGGAACTTACTCAGCAGGCTTTCCAACGCATTTCTTTCTTCAGAGTCGAGACAAGTTAAGTGCTGTTCCATGCTCGCGACATGCGCTTCAAGCACCTGATCTAAAAAGGCAACACCGTCTTCCGTCAATGTCACTCGATTACTTCTGCGGTCGCTTTCGCTCGCTACGCGGTGCACCCAACCTTTTTGTACTAGGCCTTCTAATCGGGTACTTACCGCACCAGACGAAATCATCAACGTTTTGTACAACGTTGTCGGAGTGACGGGTTCGACGCTACGTCTTAACGTCGCCAGAATATCGAACTCAATCGCGCTGATCCCAGCATCACCGCACACTTGGCCATGGGCCTGTTCCCAGAAGTTTGCCGCGCGACGAATTCGCCCAACCACGCCCATCGAAGAACAATCTAAGTCAGGTCGTGCTTGCTGCCACTGCTGAAGAATCTTATCTACACCGTCCATTACATCATCCTCACGATCATCACTAACTAAAAATCTTTTCAAAAAGATACTTGACCAAAAGAAAAAACACCATTACTTTTAAAAAACAATCTTTCACAAA
Organism: Vibrio sp. Vb1755; assembly: GCF_033338635.1. Taxonomy (NCBI): domain Bacteria; kingdom Pseudomonadati; phylum Pseudomonadota; class Gammaproteobacteria; order Vibrionales; family Vibrionaceae; genus Vibrio; species Vibrio sp. Vb1755. The sequence continues at coordinate 24,379 of NZ_JAWOTA010000030.1, forward strand.
AGATACTTTTACAGGAGTTATTATGACCAGCGCAGAAAGGATTCAAGCAATACTGCTCACCGCGATTGCTCCCACCGTTTGGGGCAGCACCTATATCGTCACTACTGAGTTGCTACCCGCAGACAGTCCCCTGCTCGCTTCTGCGATACGCGCACTGCCTGCAGGATTACTGCTCATCGCGTATACACGCTGCTTTCCGAACCAGCAATGGTGGGGAAAACTCGCTTGCCTTGGAACGCTCAACATCGGGCTGTTTTTCTACTGTTTATTTTTTGCGGCGAGCTACCTGCCCGGAGGAACGGCGGCATTGGTCATGTCGAGCCAACCGATCATCGTGATGCTACTCAGTGGGCTGGTATTAAAAAGTAAGATCGCCTTGAGCCACTGCATCGCAGCAATCTTCGGGGTGCTTGGTGTAGCGCTTATCGTCATCAACGAAACGGTGCAGATCAGCGCGCAAGGAATTGTTCTGGCGGTACTAGGTACATTAAGCATGGCAAGTGGCGTGGTGCTCACCAAATACTGGGGACGTCCGGAGAATATGTCGACATTGGCGTTCACTGGCTGGCAACTCCTCGTCGGAGGCATCCTTTTATTACCTGCAGCGCTATGGTTTGAAGGTCTACCGGAGACCATTTCGCTAAAAAACTTGGCCGGATACAGCTACCTAACCATAGTGGGCGCGGTACTCGCTTACGCACTGTGGTTTAAAGGAATCGAGCGTCTTCCTGCAACAAACGTCGCGTTTCTAGGATTTCTGAGTAGCGTCTCGGCGAGCGTGTTGGGCTACGTATTTTTAGATGAAATACTCACACCACTGCAATTGTTAGGTGCAGGAGCAATACTGGTTTCGATCTTTTTGGCCTCCCATAGTCCTAAAGCTGCAAATGCATAACTCCAATAAACAAGATATAAAATTCAAAAGGAAATGATTATGAAACTAACGATTGTCTCTGGCAGCCAAAGGGCAAATTCACAAAGTCTCAACGTAGCTCGTTTTCTCAAACAGCACGGTTTGCAAGAATTCGACCAAGTGGAGATCCTCGACCTGCATGAACTGAACCTGCCATTTTGGAATGAAGGCGTTTGGCAAGGTATCCAAGAGTGGGATGTTTGGACACCAATCGCGCAAAAACTGCAAGAGTCTGACGCGTTTGTCTTTATCACACCGGAATGGCACGGGATGGCAACCCCTGCGCTGAAAAACTTCCTATTGCTGACGACAGCAAACGAACTGGCACATAAACCAGCACTATTGGTGAGTGTCAGCGTGAGTATCAACGGTGTTTACCCGATCAGCGAATTGCGCATGACCGGCAGCAAAAATAACCACGTGTGCTTTTTGCCTGACCACCTCATTGTGCGCAACAGCGATAAACTCATCGATCAAGATGCGAATAGCGATGACAGTGATTTTGTCGCTCGCACCCAATACACCTTGAAACTGCTCAGCTGTTACGCGAGCGCATTAGCACCAGTGCATCAGGACATGCTGCCGCTTGGTAAACCATTCACCTACGGGATGTAATCGTCATTTAAGCCGCTCAGTATTGGGCGGCGTTTAGTTTAACCTCTCTCCAAGCAACTATTAGCAACGCTAATAGTTTCAGTAGTAATCCGGTTTGTTTGAATTGTTTCAATAGTGTTAAATCATTCTCAATTAAAGGGGAGATGTATGAACATTATTGAAGTCTTAGAACCTTGGTTAGCCGACGCGATTAGTCTCCGTCATGCCATTCATAAACAACCAGAATTAGGTTTTGAAGAAAATAACACTCAAGCGTTAGTGGTTGCCGAGCTCGAAAAGTACGGCGTCGATGAAATCTGTACTGATTTCGCCAAAACGGGCGTGGTGGGTGTGATTCACGGCTCGCTCGGGGACGGAAAGAGCATCGGTCTTCGCGCCGACATGGACGCGCTACCCATCCATGAAGCCAACACATTTGCCCACCGTTCGTGCCACGACGGTAAAATGCACGCTTGTGGCCATGACGGTCACACCACTATGTTGTTACTCGCTGCGCGCTACTTGGCCCAGTCGCGTAACTTTGCAGGCAAAGCGGTGCTGATATTCCAACCGGCAGAAGAAGGTCGCGGTGGCGCCGAGACCATGATCACCGACGGCGTGTTAGAGCGCTTCCCGATCGACGAATGCTACGCTCTGCACAATATGCCGGGCATTCCTGAAGGGCATTTCGCATTTAAGACGGGGCCAATAATGGCGAGCTCTGACCGTCTGTTTGTCACTGTCGACGGAAAAAGTGGTCATGCTGGCTTACCACACACAACCCAAGATCCATTACTTGTCGCGACCCATATTTACCAAGGTATTCAAGGCATGGTCAGCCGCAACTACGACCCGTTTGATCCACTAGTGGTTTCGGTCACACAACTGCATTGTGGAGAAACAACCAACGCCATCGCCGACCAAGCTCATATGAGCGGTACGTTCCGTACTTTGTCTCAACAAACACGAGATAGCTTGGTTGAACGACTCGAGCAACTAGTAGCTCACAGCGCCAAGGCGCACGGGATGCAAGCAGAATTTAAACTCGGACCAATTTCTCACCCACCGACGGTTAACACCGAAAACGAAACTCAACGGGCGATCACCGCAGCGACTCAAACCGTTGGTGCTGAGCACGTTAACCCAAGCTGCGAAGCGATGCTGACCAGTGAAGACTTCGCCTTTTTCCTCAACAAAGTACCAGGTTGCTACGGCTTTATCGGCAACGGCACTGAGGAGCAAGGATGCAGCGTTGGCCTGCACAACAAAGCCTACGACTTTAACGATCGGCTGCTGCCGATTGGCGCGGCTTACTTTATCAATTTGATTGAACAGCAATAACAACAAATGAGGGGAAGTGACTCCCCTCTTTACACAAAGGAGTGTTCTAACAATGTCGACTGCAATTACGCAAAAATCGAGTTCAGGCGCGTCGATGATCGACCGCATTGAGCGACTGGGCGATAAAGTCCCTCATCCCTTCTATCTATTTATCTTCCTCTGCTTCAGCGTCATGTTGCTCTCTTGGCTATTCTCGTTTATCGGCGGCGGCGTGACCCATCCGTCTACGGGTGAAGTGGTGCACGTTAAGAGCCTGATCAGCGGCGAAGGTCTGGTTTATATCCTGCAATCGACGGTGAACAACTTCGTCTCGTTTAAACCACTCGGATTGGTCTTATGTATGATGCTAGCGGTGGGGCTATTGCAAGAAGTAGGCTTGGCCGACAGTGCAATCAAGCAATCATTGCTCAACGCGCCGCGTCAGTTTGTCACCGCGTCGATTTTCGTCACTGGTATCATCGGTAACCTCGCCTCAGACGCTGCGTTCATTTTGGTTCCCCCTCTCGCAGGTCTGATTTTTGCGGCAACCAACCGCAACCCAATTGTCGGCATCGCCGCAGGTTTTGTCGCGGTCGCGGCTGGGTTTACCGCCAACCTATTTATTGCTGGCACCGATGTATTACTTTCCGGTATTTCAACCGAAGCGTCTGCCATCGTTGAACACGTCGAAGTTAGCCCGGCAGCAAACTGGTACTTTATGTTGCTTTCCGTTCCGATTTTAGTCGTCACAGGGACGCTCATCACCGACAAATACATCGAGCCTAAATTCGCGCATAAAGTGACAACCAACCACGCCGATAGTGAACCGTCTTTTGAAATTACCACTAAGCAAAAGAGTGCGTTGAAATGGGCTGGAGCAGCGTCTTTGGTGTTTATCGCTTTGCTTTTGGCCGCCCTGCTGCCAGCCGATTCACCTCTACGTAATGCAGACGGCGGTTTGGTACCTTCACCTTTCCTAAAAGGGATTATCCCGATCATCATGGCATTCTTCTTTATGAATGCGGTGGTTTACGGCGTCAAAGCGGGTACGATCAAACAAGCCAGTGATATTCCTGACTTGATGTCCAAAGCGCTCAAGGGCGTTGGCGGCTACATTGTCTTGGTATTTGTGATTGCCCAGTTCATTGCTTGGTTTAAGTGGTCTAATTTAGCTATCTTTATTGCGGTGAATGGTGCGGAATGGATTTCGTCTGTCGAGATGCCAAAGCTGGCGATGATGGCGCTGTTTATGATGCTTGCTGGCGTGATGAACATGATTGTGTTTAGTGGTTCGGCGCAATGGGCGATCATGGCCCCGGTATTTATCCCACTCTTTATGTTACTTGGCGTAGACCCGCAAATTACGCAAATGGGCTATCGTATTGCCGACTCCACTACCAACATCATTTCACCGACCAATCCATATATTCCGATGGTACTGGCGCTGATCGCCAAATATAATCCGCAAGTGAAATTTGGTACTTTCCTCGCGATGATGGTGCCATACGCTCTGGTGCTATTTAGTGTTTGGGGCGGGCTATTCCTGATTTACATGCTGACAGGTTTACCCGTCGGGCCAATGTAACGTCGCTTAACGACTGGGGATAAACTCAGCAAAGCCCCAGTCGCTGACATGCTTTTTCAAAATCAAACTGAACTCATCGACTAACTCTCGATGAGTTTCTTTACGTGTAATGAGCCCTACTGAGCGGTACTGAACCGGTTGAACAATCGGAATAAAGCGAACTTCCACGTTGTTGCTCAACTCACCGATAGTGGAAGACAGAATCGTCGAACCTAGTCCGCTGGAAATCATCCCTAATAGTGTTGAGGTATGCGAAGCGCTCAACTCCGGATCATAGGTTAAACCAATGCGTTGAAACGCTTCGTCAGCAAGTGTGCGTAAACTGTTCCCAGGGCTGACACCAATCGACGCGTATTGATGCGCTTGTTCCCAACTGACTTGCTTATGCTCGGCGAGCGGATGGTCTTGCCGGCAAACAAAGCACAGGTAATCGCGAAACAGTAAATCAAAGTTCAATTCTGGGTGATTCGGATTGGTGTTGATGCCGATGTCTGCCTGCCCTTGTAGTACTGAATGGGTAATGTCATCAACCCGTTCTTCAATTAAGCGAAAAGTAAAATCTGGATAGCGCTTTTTCAGGTCATTGAGGGTTTTCGGCGCTAAGGATGCACACAACGTATATAGCGACGAAACCACCAGCGACTTGTTGTAGCCGTGCTGGCGGTCTTTGTTTTGCTGAACTAGTTTATCCAAGCGATTAACGATAAATCGCGCTTCCTGATACAACTGCTCGCCCGCTTCGGTGAGGATGATTTTCCTGCCTTGGCGCTGATAGAGTTCGCTGGCAAGTTGCTGGGTCAGCTTTTTCATCATCTGGCTCAACGCAGACTGGGTGATGTGCACCTTTTCAGCGGCATAAGTAAAATTTTGTTCCTCAGCCAAGGCGATAAAAGCTTTGAGCTGACGATAGCTAATGTCCATTTAGTAGTCTCACCCTTTGCTCTGCTGAAAAAGTATACCCAAACTTGATAACTAATACGTCAATATGATTATCCATTTCTATATTTTTTCTGAACATAAAGGCCAGCATAGGCTGGCCTTTGGTCTTTACAGCTATTTAGGAACTGTTTGTCAGGAAGTAAATTCGCTTAGCGGCGACGACGGAATAAGCCGAGACCTAGCAGCGCAAATAGAGCACCAAAACCAAACGAACCACCATCTGAATCCTTCGACCCTTCTGTTCCAGCTTCAGTTTGCGTCATTGAAACATCACGAACAGAGCTAAACTTCACGATATTACCTGTCGAGTCAGTCACTTTCTCTTCTAACTGATAATTACCTTGCTCTGGCGTTTGTTCAAACTCAATATTCACGCTACGCGCATCAATATCAGCTTGAACTAAAGTTTGGCTAGCCGAGTAAGCTTTCGTATCGCTGCTTGCCGCAGCCGCTTGTGTGGATGGCGTTAAGTTCACCGTAACAATATCGCCCACAACCGCCGTTGGTGGTAAACGGACATCGACGGCTAAGTTGTCACCTGCTTTAGGTAAATCGATGTCATCATCTGGTAAATCAATCGCGATGATCACTGGATCGTGGTCAGAGGCAGAGAACGCATCTTTGTACTTCGGCATATCACCTGTGTACTTGCTGCTGTATTCGAACAAGTTACTCTCTAGTGAGTTGATGTGCCAATCTTCAATTGCTACCACTTTTTGCGCTAGGCTACTGCTTGCCAATGCGTGGTCCAAATTACCCAGCTCGCCCGAATAGGTGTAAGAAAACGTATCAGTGCCGTGCAGCAACGTGTTTAAATTGTGCAGACCGTAACCTTTTTCAATTTTGGTCTTCTCTACTTGAAGTTCACCATCACCAATGGTTGTGTAAGCAGCAGTATAAATGTCACGGCCGTATTTCTCTTTCGAGTAATCAGTCAGTGTCAGAAGTGGGTCTTCCATGCCATAAGCATTGAGGTCGCCCATGAGCAATACATCGCCTTTCACCTCTTTCAACGCTTCACCCACTGCGTGCGCAGCAGAAACGCGGAAGTTGTTACAGTTGCCTTGCAGATCCGTTGGCTCAGAATCTTCTACACCGGCAATCCACTCTTCAATACACTCAGAGCCTTTCGACTTAAAGTGGTTTACGACAATAGACAAATCTTCACCCGTCTCTTTCACCGTAAAGGTCTGAAGTAGACTGTGGCGTTGGTACTTATCGTAAGCAGGGTTACTTTCTGTGCCCTCTTTACGAGTAATTGTGTTTTCTGCAATGTGCTGCTCTGGCGTGATGATCACTTTTGCAGCGTCTTTTGGCGTTACTGCGTTAGCACGATATAAAATCGCCACCATGATCGCATCACTGCCAAAGTATTCGTCTTGGTATTTGTCTTGCTCTTCGATTTCGACATACGTGTAATGATCTTCAGCGTCATCAATCTCAGCATTTAGGGCATCAACTAAGTTTTGGATAGCACTGCCGTCACCAAAGCCGTTGTTTTCCACTTCCATCAAACCAATAACGTCTGCGTCCATCTTGTTCATCGCCGCAACGATTTTCGCTTGCTGGATCAGGAATTCGTCTAGATTAGTCGCACCGCGGTTTTGTCCGGTTGGGTTTTCATGACCACTGTCAGCCACGGAGTTGAAGTAGTTCAGTACGTTGAAGCTTGCAATACGCAAATCTGAGTCCGCAATCGCTGGGGCATCTTTACGAGCCACATCGAAGCCTTCACCTGAAGTCACAAAGTTGGTGTTATCGACTTCATTGGTCGCAATCAGGCGGTATTCGTTGTAGCTGTAAGCCACGACACCCTGAAGACCTTCTACTCGAGAACCAAGGCGAATGTGCTGCTCTGAAGAGCCATCTTGGTCTGCATCTTTAGCAAAATCTGGGTAGTATGGGATTTGTCCGTTTGGTGCTTTGCCATCTGATTCTAAGTATACGCGGTTCGCTGCGTTGTCTTTTGCTAGCTCAACGGCTGCATCGCTCTCTGCCGCGTGTAATTGAGTCGGCTTTAACAATGGCGCTTCATGAGAGAGCATCATATTGTTACGACGTGAATCGTAGTCGTAAGAGAAGTTTCGAGTTACAAACAAGTCACTTGCCGAGGTTAACTCAACTTGCATCCCTTCATGACGCTCAAGCGCATCACGTAGTGTCTCACCTTCTTTGATAACAAGATCGGTAACTCGAGGGGTTTCAGAGGTGCCTGTTTTCACATAGCTGTTAGCATCAGAAGCAAGCTGAGTATTGCTGTAATACTCTTGAACTTTACCTTTCACACAAACAACATCACCAGCTTTCAGCGCCGTGTCCGCCGCGTCGGTATGAATGAACAAGCCTTCTGAGGTCTTGTCGTTGTTGTCGCTTTCTAATGCTTGTAGGTAGAAACCTTTGGTTAGGCCAGTGGTAACAGCAGTCACGACACCAGTTACGAAATGATCTTCGTCAGTAATGTATGGGTAACCATCAATGAATGGAGACGTATCGCCTTCACCTTGAATATCTTGGATGGTAGTGAAGTTAGGTTGCTGACCGTCGACTTCACAAGCGAATGGTGCTGGTGGCTCAGTCGCATTTAGCTCACCAAGGCCGTCAATGTTGTCTTTCTCAAATACCGTCCACTGAGATGCATCATAAGTAGCAGAAGGGGTTAGTGCATCACTGTTACGAACTAATGTGGTGTCTTTACCAAAATCTACGTCACCCATCATACCGATGATGTCGTGCACTTCACCATCTTTAAGCAGTGCGATCGGGTCGTCACCGTTAAAGTTCGCAACGCTTTTATCTGTGATATCGGCGACAGCTTTGATGGCATCGCTCGCGTCACCATGCGCCAGTACATACACTTGGTTAGCTTGTATCGTCACTTGGCTAAGGTCGAATGTGCTGCCCCAAGTACCACCACCGTTTGATGATTTCGCCAACTCGTAGCCAGTGAGTGTCACCGCAGTATCACCCGTATTAGCGATCTCTACCGCTTTATTATAAGCGCCGCCTTCTACGTATTGGGAAATAATAATCTCTGCGTTCGCGTTTGCACTAAGTGCACTGGCGATGGTTAATGCGAGTATTGAGGGTTTGATTAACGTGTCCATTGTCATACCTGATATTTATGTAAATGCAAACTTAGCTCTGGTTAGAGCCTGCCATTTGCGTCTACTATCAGGTTTATTTATGAAATAAATAAGAATGAGTAATTAAAGCCGTGAAATGAATCACATGTGAATATAAGAAAATATGCCAGAGCATCCCATTCAAACATTTTTTGTAATAAATACAGAGCGCTATTGATAAACAAGTCAGAATTTAGATTGATTACTCAGTTTACTTTTTCACTTCATGTTAAGGAGTAGAAAATACATCACTTGTTGAGTTGCTTATTAACCCAACCGTTCCGTTACAAATAAAAAATATAATTAGTCACTAATTTAGAATGCTTTAATTTTCACTTGTATCACTGTTCAAGCCCAAGAATCTATTACTCGCTTCGTTCTCTCTTATACAGGCCCCTCATACTTCAAAGTTTTCATGATTTATTCAATAACTTTTCATTACTCACTAGCCAAAAACATACACAAAAGATATAACACCTGCGCGAGACAATAAGATCTCATTAGCTGTAAACCCAGGAACGACAAATGAAAAAAATTCAACGCAGTGTGCTAGCTCTCTCCCTACTTGGCTTGATAGCGGGGTGTCAGTTGACCGCCAGTGAGCCACTTCAACCTACGGCGAATCAAGACATCATCGAATCAGCCAAAAATGAACTGGATGGTATTGAAGAGCTAGAAGTCAGTGACGAGGGTGTTATTACCTTTACTCAGCGTCTAAGAACGCCAGGAACCTACTGGATTCCAGCGAGAATTAAAGAACTCAGCTACGATATATCATGCGTACAGCTTAGTTACTTCATTGATAGAGGCATGGTTGTGAAGTCTGCCTTTCTAGGGGCTCGAGGACGTGTTGAATATTACGACATGGAACGCTGTATGAAAGACACACCATTTCAGTAATACAGGCATAAAAAAAGCTCCACCAAAGTGGAGCTTTTTCGTATTCGTTCTTAGCAACTATGGGCGAGCTACAAAACCTACTGCTTCGTATGCTTTCTTAAGCGTTTCAGCCGCTCGTGCCGAGGCTTTCTCAGCGCCTTGCTGCATTACCTCGTCCATGTAAGCACGATCAGCGCGAATACGGTGATATTCTGCTTGAATTGGCTCAAGCATTGCTACAACTGCCTCACCAACATCTTTCTTAAATGGGCCATACATTTCTACGCCTTGGTACTTCGCTTCAATCTCTTCGAAGCTCATGCCTGTCGCCGCAGAGTACAGACCCATTAGGTTAGCAATGCCCGCCTTGTTCTCGATATCATGACGGATACTTGGTGGCGTTTCGGTATCGGTTTGCGCTTTGTTGATCTTCTTAAGGATCGACTTAGGCTCTTCCAGCAGCGTGATAACGTTCTTACGGTTGTCATCAGATTTAGACATCTTCTTCGTTGCGTCTTGAAGGCTCATTACACGCGCATTTACTGTCGGAATGTAAGGCTCTGGAACTTGGAAGATTGGCTGCTCTGGCGAGTAAATATTGTTGAAACGCGTTGCGATATCGCGCGCTAATTCTAGATGTTGCTTCTGGTCACTGCCTACAGGTACTTGGTGTGCACCGTAAAGCAAAATGTCAGCCGCCATCAACACCGGGTAGTCAAATAGGCCGACGTTTACGTCATTCGCGTAACGTGCCGATTTGTCTTTAAACTGAGTCATACGGCTCAGCTCACCCATTTGAGTGTAGCAGTTAAGAAGCCAACCTAATTGAGCATGCTCTGGTACATGTGACTGAACAAATAGCGTGCTCTTCTTCGGGTCAACACCAACTGCCAGACAAATTGCCAGTGCGTCTAGAGTTGCTTCATGCAGCGCTTTAGGGTCCTGACGAACCGTAATCGCGTGAAGGTCTACCACACAATATTGGCAATCATAATCGTCTTGCATCTGCTGCCATTGACGTAGAGCACCCAAGTAGTTACCGATACTTAGTTCACCTGAAGGTTGAACACCACTCAATACAATGGGTTTGCTCATTAGAATGATTCCTTTGACTTCTTAATCTAATTAAATGAAAAAAACCGTGCAGTAATAGGTGCACAGTTTACTCAGTGTACTCATTAACGAGTATTTTGGAAGCTCTTTTGTAGCCGTTATGCAGAAACCGCTACAACGTCCAATAATTCTGCCAAACTGTCAGCGACGAAATCTGGATTTGATGCTGAAATAGGTTCACCGTGGTTGTAACCATATGTCAGACCAAATGAGGCACAGCCTGCATTCTTTGCTGCGAGAATATCGTTTTTCGAGTCGCCAACCATCAGCATTTCACTTGGTTGGGTTTGGTGCTTTTCCATCAACCAGTTCAATGCTACTGGGTTTGGTTTTTTCTCTGGGAATGCATCACCGCCAAGGACATCAACGAAGTATTTTGCGATGTCGTGCTTTTCCAAAACGTCAGGCACAAACTTTGAAGGTTTGTTGGTCACCAACGCCATAACAAAGCCCGCTTTGTGCAGCTCTGCTAGTGTCTCTTTTACCGTTGGGTAAAGATGACTTAGCTTGTGACCGCTTTGCTCGTAGTAATCATCAAACAATACACGCGCTTTAGCACGAAGCTCTTCACTCAGCTCCGGGTTGATGGTCAGGCTTTGGCTTAATGAGCGACCAATAAGCACGTCTGCACCGTTACCCACGTAATCACGAACTTGTTCTTCTGAAACCGATGGAAAGCCAAGCGCCTGTACTGCTTGGTCTGCCGCGACAGCTAGATCTGGCACGCTATCAAGCAAAGTACCATCTAGATCGAAGGCGATGAATTTAATGTCTTGTTGAGTCATAACTTCCCTGAGGATTTTTATTTATAAATCGGTGAAAACGACAAAGGATGGCACCCCATCCTTTGTTTTTATCATTATGTCTAACTTTGCAGTAACTGTTTGTTTATTAACTTATTTAGCACTTACTTTGCAGCAATACGCTGACGAACTGCCTCAAACAAACAGATGCCGGATGCCACAGATACGTTCAAGCTTGAAACGCTACCAGCCATTGGGATCTTAATCAAATCGTCGCAGGTTTCACGAGTCAGACGACGCATACCGTCACCTTCTGCCCCCATTACGATAGCAAGGGGTCCAGTCAGTTTGGCTTGGTAGATGTCGTGCGTTGCTTCACCCGCAGTACCAACAAACCAGATGCCTTTCTCTTGCAATGTACGCATAGTACGAGCCAAGTTCGTTACTCGGATCAATGGTACGACTTCAGCTGCACCACAAGCGACTTTACTTACCGTCGCATTCATTGGCGCAGAACGATCTTTCGGTACGATGATCGCCGCAGCACCTGCCGCATCTGCGTTACGTAAACACGCACCAAGATTGTGTGGATCGGTCACTCCGTCTAACACTAATAGCAGTGGTGATTCGTGCTGCGCCAGGATGTCATCTATATCGTTCTCATTCAGCTGCTTCGCTGGTTTCACACGAGCGATGATGCCTTGGTGATTTGCACCGCGCGCTTTGTCATCCAAAGTTTTACGTGTCATCTGCTGAATAGAAACACCACAAACCTGAAGATCATTTAGGATTGGCATTAGGCGATCATCTTGACGACCTTTTAAAACGTACGCCTCGATAAAACGCTCTGGTTCGCGCTCCAATACCGCCTTCACTGCGTGAATGCCGTAGATAAATTCGTTACTCATTGTTTAACCTGTTGTTCTGGTCGTATTGCCTGCGCCAACCAAGTTTGAACTAAGTTGGCGCTTCAACCTACTACTGCGCTTCTTTTTTAGTGCGCTTGGTTTTCTTCGGCTTACTGTGCGGCTTCTTTTTACGTGCTTTTTTCACTTTAGGCTTCTCGTTGCCTTCGGCGTCACCACGTTTTGGGCCATTACGCTTACTCGTTGCGCCCGTTTCTTCTGGGCGTTTAGTTGGCTCTATCGCAGGAACTGCACGAGCCGCGCCACCTTCCTTCGATGAAGAGCGAGTCGCAGCGCGTTTTTTATCTTTCGCTTTGCGCTTTGCTTCCGCTGCGCGTTTCTTCGCAGTCTTACCTTCGCCGCGTAGCTTACGACTTGTTTCGACCAATTCAAAGTCAATTTGCTTATCATCGAGGTTAACAGCCAGTACTTTTACTTTTACTGCATCACCTAAGCGGTAGATGTTACCGAAACTTTCACCAATAAGTCGTTGACCAATCGGGTCAAATTGATAGTAGTCGTTCGCAAGGGTAGAAATATGTACCAAACCATCGATGTGCAAATCCGTTAAACGTACAAAGAAGCCAAAGCTAGTGACATTAGCAATAACACCGTCTAGTTCGTCACCGACGTGGTCTTGCATATATTCACACTTCAGCCAATCCGCAACATCACGTGTTGCATCATCAGCACGGCGCTCTGTCATCGAACATTGTTCGCCGTAAAAATCCATGTCGTCAAACGAGTAATGATAGCCACCTGTTGGTGTCCAGCGATCTTGATTACGACCTTCTTCTTTAGCAATCAGATACTTGATTGCACGGTGAAGTAACAAGTCAGGGTAACGACGAATTGGCGACGTAAAGTGCGCATAGCGTTTCAATGCCAACCCAAAGTGCCCCGCGTTATCTGCGTTGTATACCGCTTGCTTCATTGAGCGTAGCAGCATGGTCTGAATCAACTCTTGATCTTGACGCCCGGAGATTTGACGTGCGAGATCAGCATAGTCCGTTGGTGAAGGCTCTAAACCACCTTTTAGCTCAAGACCAAGTTCACTTAAGAAGTCACGGAAACCTTGCAGGCGTAATTCACCTGGAGATTCGTGGATACGATAAAGCGCGGGCTCTTTCGCTTTTTCTACCAGCGATGCCGAAGCAATGTTGGCTAAAATCATACATTCTTCGATGATCTTATGCGCGTCATTACGAATTACTGGCTCAATGCTTTCGATTTTACGTTCCGCATTGAAAATAAATTTGGTTTCAACGGTTTCAAATTCGATTGCACCGCGTTGATCTCGTGCTTCTTTCAGCACTTTGTACATCTTGTGCAACTCTTCTAGATGAGAAACAAGCGGCTGGTAGCGCTCACGTAGTTCTTCATCCCCTTCTAGAATCGCGCTCACTTTGCTATATGTGAGACGAGCGTGCGAGTTCATCACCGCCTCGTAATGCTTGTAACCAGACAGCTTACCTGTATCGGAAATGGTCATTTCGCACACCATACACAAGCGATCTACTTGCGGGTTAAGCGAACATAGACCGTTCGACAGTACTTCTGGCAACATTGGCACAACTTGCGAAGGGAAATATACTGAGTTACCACGATTGATCGCTTCTTTGTCCAACGCAGAGTCAGGACGAACGTAGTAACTGACGTCAGCAATCGCTACCCATAAACGCCAACCACCTTCTTTGTTCTTTTCACAGTAAACGGCATCATCAAAGTCTCGTGCGTCTTCGCCGTCAATGGTCACTAGTGGCAAATCACGTAGATCCACACGACCAACTTTCGCTTCTTCTGGTACTTCTTCGCCTAAGTTTTCGATTTGTTTATCGACGGCTTCTGGCCATTCGTGAGGGATTTGGTGTGTACGAATCGCAATTTGTGTTTCCATACCTGGTGCCATGTTTTCACCAAGGACTTCAACCACTTTACCCATCATGCCGCGTGAGCGTGAGCCACGATCAGTAATTTCAATTACGACTACGTTACCCATGCGTGCACCCGCTTTGTGCTCATTTGGGATCAGGATATCTTGGCTGATACGCGAGTCATCTGGGACAACATAGGAGTATCCATATTCAAGGAAGAAACGACCAACGATTTGATCATTGCGCTCCTCTAGCACACGCACCAAACGTCCTTCACGGCGGCCGCGCTTGCTGTTGTCTGTCGGTTGCACTAAGACAAAATCACCGTGGATGATGTTCTTCATCTGATGGTGCGGTAACAGAATATCATCATCCTTGCCGACGCTGCCTTCTGGACGTACCCAACCATGGCCATCACGATGACCAATCACGTAACCTTTCACCATTTCAAGTTTTTCAGGCAATGCATAGCACTGACGGCGGGTAAACACCAGTTGGCCATCTCGCTCCATCGCACGTAGCCGACGACGCAACCCTTCGTATTGCTCTTCGCCCTCAAGCTTTAGTGCCTCAAACAAGTCGTTACGATTCATTGGAACGCCCGCTTGCTCTAGAAACTCGATGATAAACTCTCGGCTTGGAATTGGATTTTCGTAATTTTTGGATTCACGATCTGCAAAAGGATCGTTTGGAATATTGTCTGACATAGGCACGCCTATCTAGCAAGGAAGGTATATGGCTAGTATATCTGAGTCTCTCGATAAGCTACAGAATTGCTTTGAAAAAAGAATGATCGAGATCGACTCTAGGCATGCAAATGAGTTAAGGACGAGCCAGCAAGATCAAAAGTTCAGAATTGTCACTGAGCAAGGATTCAATCGTGCAGTTATCCAACTCCGCCAGAAAGGCACTTTTTGCTTTCGCCAATTTATCTTTGAGGCGGCAAGCAGGGGTAATATGGCAAAAATCCACACCACAGTTGACTAAATCTAACGGCTCTAAATCGCGCACAACACCACCAACTGTGATTTCAGACGCTGGCTTCATCAGCCGGATACCACCGTTTTTTCCGCGCACGGTATGGACATAACCCAACTGCCCTAACCGATTGATAACTTTAACCATATGGTTGCGTGACACACCAAATAAATCCGTCACTTCGGTAATGCTGGTTAACTCATCTTCCGGCAACGAAGCCAAGAAAATTAAGGTTCTCAACGCATAATCAGTGAAACTAGTTAACTGCATATTCTCTCCCAAAGTGCGACTCAATAACCCGCTGGTGATGCTAAAACCCCAAACTTGAGCTATCGATAAAAGTGTAAATCTTTTCTTGATCGAAAGATACATTTGAGATACAACTTTAAACATGCATTATAAATACAACTTAAAGTAGGAAGCCCTTATGCTCAGCAATCAAACTATCGAGATCGTCAAAGCGACCGCACCACTCATCGCCGAAACAGGACCAAAACTGACCGCGCACTTTTACGAGCGTATGTTTACTCATAACCCTGAGTTGAAAGATATTTTTAACATGAGTAACCAGCGTAACGGCGATCAGCGTGAAGCATTATTCAACGCTATCTGTGCCTATGCTGCCAATATTGAAAATTTGCCAGCTCTGCTTGGCGCAGTAGAGAAAATTGCGCATAAGCACACGAGCTTTTTGATCACAGAAGATCAGTACCAAATCGTTGGTAAGCATTTACTTGCGACAATCGATGAGCTTTTTAATCCAGGTCAAGAGGTGTTGGATGCTTGGGCTGAGGCTTACGGCGTACTTGCGAATGTATTTATTCAGCGCGAAGAACAAATTTACCAACAAAATGAAGCTTTGGAAGGCGGCTGGCGCGGTCTACGCGAATTTGAATTAGTCGATAAAAAGATTGAGAGCGAACACATTTGCAGCTTTGTATTCAAGCCAACCGATGGTCAAAAAGTGGCGCCGTATAAACCGGGACAATACCTTGGCATCTACATCAACAGTGACCAGTTAGAAAACCAAGAAATTCGCCAATATAGTCTGTCTTCTGCGGTCCAAGAGAACACTTACCGTATCTCGGTAAAACGTGAAGAAGGCGGAAAAGTGTCGAACTACCTGCACGATAGCCTGAACATTGGCGAAAAAGTGCAGCTTGCGGCCCCTGCCGGTGACTTCTTTATGGATGCCGAACCACAAACACCCGTTGTTCTAATATCTGCTGGTGTGGGACTTACTCCAACGCTGTCAATGCTAGAAAGTCTCTCAGCACATCAAGCACCTGTAACCTGGGTTCATGCAACCGAAAATGGCCAACAGCATGCTTTCAAGCAACACGTAAACCAACTCGTTGCAGAAAAAGAAAATATGAACGCGCTCATTTGGTATAACCAACCAACGGCAGAAGACAAACTAGGTGAAGACTTCCACTTCACGGGCTTTGTCAATCTGTATGAAATTGAAGCTGCATTAAAGCAAGATAACGTGCAGGTGTACTTCTGTGGCCCTGTAGGATTTATGCAGCACATAGCGAAACAGCTATTAGAACTTGGCGTACCAGAAGAGCAATTCCATTACGAATGCTTCGGTCCACACAAAGTGGTTTAAGCGCTATCAGCTATCGGGAAAACAACAAAGCCCACGTGACGTGGGCTTTGTTGTATGAAGTTGTTTGCAATATTGAAGCGTTACCAAAAGGTGTCTCGCCGTTTAGCTCGAGCAATAACGTTTTGTGGCATGCGCTGTTCAAGGCCGTTTCTCAATACAGTTATGCGCTTATGCTGCCGCTTATCTGCTGTGACAGAGTTATATAACCAACGATACGCATCTTCGTAATCGAGTGGACTGCCATAATCACGTAAAAGCAACTCGGCCAGATGAATACGCGCGTTTAGGTTTCCCATTGACGCAGCTTCTCGCAAATATGGAATTGCACGTTCTTTATCTTGCTGTACTAAAGTGCCACGCGAATAGTATCGGCCAATCTGCTCTAGTGCAGCTGGTAACCCCTGATGCGCTGCATTTTCGATGTAGTAAAGACCCAGTTCGACATCTTGCTCGACACACACCCCCCAAGCCAACATATCTCCGTACAGAAATTCATAAGCGGGTAAGTTAATTCGAGTCGCACGAGCTACGATATCCTCCACCAGCTGGCAGTTATCAGCGCGCACACGTTGTAAGTGCTTATTTTGCTCAATAAGCTTTATCAGCTCTGCTTCGGTATAGATCGGAACTGGTGCCCCCACATCAGCAACATTGGCTTTCACTGTGGTAGCAACCAAGGTCAACAACAGTGAAGCAGCCACTGTTCGTAACTTCATAAACGTACCCTTAAGGTATCTAAGAAACCAAAGATCGGTGAAGGATCTCCTCTGCTTGATAACCTTATCGGCAAAAAACAGCTAAGCTTTAGACAATTTTTGCCTCTGATTTAGGCTAAGAGGCAAAAGCTTGCCATATGAGAGTCACGCTGTTTTTGTTCAGATACAAAAAAGCCGACCATAAGGTCGGCTTTTGCAATCTTTAACGGCTATCAATTAAGCTTCGAATGGGTGAACTTTGATGATAGTTTCGTTACGGTCAGGACCTGTAGAGATGATGTCTACTGGAACGCCAGTTAGCTCTTCAATACGCTTGATGTAGTCAAGAGCTGCTTGTGGTAGAGCATCTAGTGACTTAGCACCAAATGTATTCTCAGACCAACCAGGCATTGTTTCGTAGATTGGCGTTGCTTTTTCGAATGCTTCAGCAGCCATCGGAGAAACTTCTAGCACAGAGCCATCTTCCATCTTGTAACCAGTACAGATTTTTAGCTCTTCTAGACCATCTAGTACGTCTAGTTTAGTTAGACAGAAACCAGATACAGAGTTGATTTGGATTGCACGACGCATAGCAACAGCATCGAACCAACCTGTACGACGTAGACGACCAGTTGTCGCACCGAACTCGTGGCCAACTTCACCTAAGTGCTTACCAATTGGATCTTGCTTATCTAAACCGTCGTATAGTTCAGTCGGGAATGGACCAGCACCAACGCGAGTACAGTACGCTTTTGCGATACCCAAGATGTAACCGATGTGACGAGGACCAAAACCAGAACCTGCAGCAACACCACCAGCAGTCGTGTTAGAAGACGTTACGTACGGGTAAGTACCGTGGTCGATATCAAGTAGTGTACCTTGTGCACCTTCGAACATGATCTTGTCGCCGCGCTTACGTGCTGCGTCTAGTTCGTCAGTTACGTCGATAACCATTGACGTTAGTAGTTCAGCGTAGCCTTTCGCTTGCTCAAGTACTTCTTCGTAGCTTACTGGTTCCGCTTTGTAGAAGTTAACTAGTTGGAAGTTATGGAACTCCATGACTTCTTTTAGCTTCTCTGCGAAAGTCGCCATATCGAATAGGTCGCCAACGCGTAGACCGCGACGAGCAACTTTATCTTCGTATGCTGGACCGATACCACGACCAGTAGTACCGATAGCTTTTTTACCGCGAGCGATTTCGCGAGCTTGGTCCATTGCAACGTGGTAAGGAAGAATTAGCGGACATGCTTCAGAAATGAAAAGACGCTCGCGTACTGGAATACCGCGCTCTTCAAGAGGCTTCATTTCTTTAAGTAGAGCTTCAGGTGATAGTACAACACCGTTACCGATAACACATTTTACGTTATCGCGAAGGATACCTGATGGAATTAAGTGAAGAACGGTTTTTTCACCGTCAATTACGAGAGTGTGACCTGCGTTGTGACCGCCTTGGTAGCGTACCACGTATTTTGCATCTTCAGTTAAAAGGTCTACGATTTTACCTTTACCTTCGTCACCCCATTGGGTGCCTAGAACGACTACGTTATTTCCCATCTTTCCAAGTCTGATTGCTAGTTAAAAATGGATTCTAGCACCGAATCTCACTTCTTGCAGTCATTTTTTGTTCACAGAGTCGCTACCAGAATGTCATCTTGCCGCTTTGTTCATTTTGAAATCAGCATATCACTGATAGTATTTAGCTTTCTCTATTCGACTGGAAAGCGCTATGTCTGAATCCATATGGTTGGCGATTGGGCTCGTCTTGATCGTGGAAGGCATTGGGCCACTGATTGCTCCTAACGGTTGGCGGAATATGGTGGCTCAATTAAGTGAACAACCCAACAATCAGCTACGACGCATCGGTGGCTGCCTAGTAGTTGCTGGAGCCGTCATCGCCATCATGATGAGCTAACACTTAGCATCAGATACAAAAAAGGCTCCCTAAGGAGCCTTTTATTTCAATGAGACGCGGAGATTATTTCTCCATGCTGCCCTTCGACTGGTTCATGTATTGGAAGAACTCACTCTTCGGATCAAGCACCAGAATATCGCTCTTAGAGCTGAAGGACTTCTCATACGCACGTAGCGAGCGTAGGAAGCTAAAGAACTCAGGGTCTTTGTTGTACGCTTCAGCATAAATCTTCGCAGCTTCAGCATCCGCTTCACCTCGTGTCACACGCGCAGTTTTATCAGCTTCAGCTAGAATAGTTGCTACTTCTAGTTCTGCTTGAGCACGAATAACTTCCGCCTTTTCACGACCTTGAGAACGGTGCTTACGAGCAACGGACTCACGCTCCGCACGCATACGACGGTAGATAGACTCACTGATTTCATCAGGCAGGTTGATTTTCTTCATTCGGAAATCAACGACACGAACACCCAAGTCTTTCATTGCGCTTTCACGCGTGTCTTTCAATACTTCAGACATGATTAGGTCGCGTTCACCATCAATCTCAAGCGCCTCACGAGCCGCTTCAGTTGCGACAACATCGGCACTTGCGTCTTCTGGTAGCACATCATCGTTACGTGGACCAGATACGATCTGTTTGATTTCACGAGCACCGATTTCAGAACGAAGCACGTCCGTCACTTTACGCTCAAGTAGTGCCTCTGCCGTTAGCGAGTTACCACCGCCAGTCGCGAGGTAGTAGCGACCAAAATCTTCAATACGCCACTTCACGTAGGTATCAATGATAACGTCTTTTTTCTCAGACGTTACGAAACGGTCTGCACGGCCATCCATTGTTTGGATACGTGCATCAAGTTGTTTCACACGGTCAAACAAAGGCATCTTGAAATGCAGACCAGGCTCGTAAATTCGAGTGATGTCGTTGTTGTCTTTCAAGACACGACCAAATCGAACCACGATACCGCGCTCACCTTCAGGAATCACAAACAAAGACATCAACATTAATGCCAGTGCGATTACCAGTACAGGGATCATTAACTTACGCATTCTTAGTATCTCCCTTGACGTGAACCTGTTGAACGAGACTGCGTGTTCGAAGTGTCTTCTTGTGTACGATCTGACTCAAGTTGAATTTGATCATAGGTTGAAGATGACTTCGATTTACGTTTGGTATCTGCTTTGCCCTCTTGTCCCGCCAACTTATCGATTGGAAGGTAAAGAAGATTGCCGCTTGATTCCGAGTCAATCAACACTTTCGAAGTGCTTGAGTACACCTCTTCCATTGCGTCGATGTACAGACGATCACGCGTTACACCAGGCGCTGCTTGGTATTCTGGTAGTAGTTTTTCGAACTGTGCTACCTGACCAAGAGCCTCGTTAGTGACACGCTCATTGTAACCTTGTGCTTCTTTCTTCAAACGCTCTGCACGACCCGTTGCCTTAGGCAAGATTTCGTTCTTGTATGCTTCAGCTTCACGAATGAAACGCTCTTCATCCTCACGTGCTGCGATTGCATCATCAAACGCATCTTTCACTTGCTCTGGTGGACGAGCAGACTGGAAGTTCACATCAACAAGTACCAGACCCATATCATAGCTATCAATGATTTGGTTCAGTGTTTCTTGCGTAGTTTGACGAATTTGCTGACGACCACTGGTTAGAATGCTATCCATCAATGAGTCACCAATTACTGCACGTAGTGCAGAATCCGTTGCTTGACGCAAGCTGTCGTCTGCATTGGTTACACGGTACAAGTATTTGTATGGGTCAGTCACTCGGTACTGAACATCCATCGCAACTGTTACAACGTTTTCATCTTTGGTCAGCATTAGACCAGATGCACGTAGTGAACGAATCGCTTGTACGTTTACCGCTTCGTACTCATCAATAAAGCGAGGACGCCAGTTAAGACCTGGGTCTACGATACGATCGTATTTACCTAAACGCAGTACAACACCACGCTCTGCTTCACCGATGGTGTAAAAACCAGCGAAAAACCAAACCGCAACAGCAATCAGAGCAATCACGCCAAAGCCAATTGCACTACCACCACCGCCGCCGATTGGAGAACCACCGCCGCCTTTTTTACCAAACTTGCCGCCCAGCTTTTGACTCAGTTTGTTGAACACTTCATCTAAATCTGGCGGACCTTGATCTCGGCCACCAGGACGCTGGCCACCACGATTATTATTACCCCAAGGGTCATTATCGCGGCCATTGTTGCCGTTGTTATTTCCAGGCTCATTCCACGCCATTAGAAAGCTCCATCATTTGATATGACGTTATACTGTAGCAGTCCTTTAAGTGACTATAAAGCCAGTCAAAACTGCCCCTTCTCTTTTTTCAAGTCTAGACCAATCTACTTGCTGCATTCGAATATCGATCAACAAGTTACCATCCTGGTCATATTCCTCACGTTGAATACACTTCATTTGGAAGAAGGTACTACGGAATCGTCCTTGATACTGTGGAGGAATTCGCAACTGATGCTCGACCATTTGTGACGCCAGACGTTCCGTCAGAGCCTCAAACAGGACATCAATGCCCAACCCATCCATTGCTGAAACCCAAACTGCGCGAGGTACGCCTTCCTCGTCTCGTTCTATACGTGGTTTCTGCGAATCTAGATTGTCGATTTTGTTCATGACAACCAGAGTCGGCACTTCATGCGCGTCGATCTCTTCTAGTACTTCATGAACAGCTTGAATATTCTCACGAAAACGCTCATCACTGGCATCAACAACATGTAACAAAATGTCAGCTTCTTGCGTTTCCTGCAAGGTTGCCTTGAAGGCCGCAACCAAGTCGTGTGGCAAATGTCGAATAAAACCAACCGTGTCTGCCAAGATGGCAGGACCAACATCTGCTAACTCTATCTTACGTAAAGTCGGGTCCAAAGTAGCAAATAATTGATCAGCCGCGTACACGCCAGCTTCTGTAATACGGTTGAAGAGTGTCGACTTACCCGCGTTGGTGTAACCCACAAGTGAAACCGTTGGGATTTCAGCTCGATTTCGGGCGCGGCGCCCTTGTTCACGCTGCTTCGCTACTTTGTCTAAGCGTCGCAGGATGGCTTTGATTCTGTCACGCAATAAGCGACGGTCGGTTTCCAGCTGGGTTTCACCCGGGCCACGTAAACCGATACCACCTTTCTGCCTTTCAAGGTGTGTCCAACCACGAATCAAACGAGTAGAGATATGACGAAGTTGAGCCAGCTCTACCTGTAGCTTACCTTCGTGTGTTCGAGCTCGTTGAGCAAAGATATCGAGAATAAGACCAGTGCGGTCGAGAACTCGACATTGGCACAGTGCTTCGAGGTTACGTTCTTGGGCAGGAGAGAGGGCGTGATTAAAAATCACAATTTCGGCACCAGTTGATTGTACCGCTGTAGCAATCTCTTGGGCCTTACCCTCTCCGACATAGTATTTCGGGTGTGGGGATTGACGACTACCAGTTACCACTTGTAGCGCCTCTACCCCAGCAGAAGAAACCAGCATTTCGAACTCAGCCAGATCTTCCCATTCACCTTCTTGCGTGAAGTTGATATGAACAAGTACGGCTCGCTCACCGGATTCATAACGGTCAAACAAGCAATCAACTCCTTATTTTAAAAATACTCGATGAAGAATTAATCTTCAGATTTCTCTTGTGGACGCTCACCTTGTGGACGTTCACCGCTGTGATGGCTCACTGGACGAGCCGGCACAACTGTTGAGATCGCGTGCTTGTACACCATTTGGTTAACAGTATTCTTCAGCAGGATCACAAATTGATCGAATGATTCGATCTGACCTTGTAGTTTAATACCATTCACAAGGTAGATAGATACCGGGATACGCTCACGACGTAGCGCGTTTAGAAATGGGTCTTGTAGAGATTGCCCCTTAGCCATTTTTATTTTCCTTATTTAATTTGTAGTTGTAATTATTTAGCTAGTGGTGCAATGCAAAAGATACGGCTTTTGCATCTGAGCTAAACGAATCAAAAATGCACTCTAAGTAATTAGCAGCATAGTATAAAAACCGCCAACAACAGATCCTTTGAGAGTGCGTTCACGCAAAAACGATCACATTATACACAGCTATGTCAATCAGATGCTATTGCTTCCGACATCGTTTCTAATGCCTGTTCAATGTTCTCGCTATCCAACCAAGTTAAATCATCCCAGCTGCGTAACCAGGTGATTTGACGCTTGGCCAATTGACGAGTCGCGCATACGCCACGAAATACCGCTTCGTCACGTGTACACTCCCCATCTAAATACTCCCACATCTGTCGGTAACCGACGCATCGTATGGAAGGAAGATCGGGGTGAAGATCTTTTCGCGAATGTAACGCTTTCATTTCTTCTTCAAAGCCCGCTTCCATCATCTTCTCGAAACGGAGTTCAATCCGACGGTGAAGTTCTGCCCTATCCTTGGGAGCTATTGCAAACTGCTTGACTCGGTATGGTAGGCTTTCACCTTTCGTTTGAGTCAATTCAGTCAAAGTTTTACCTGAAATGCGAAAAACTTCCAATGCCCGAGATAAACGTTGGGGATCATTGGGATGGATTCTCGCGGCTGACACAGGATCAACCTCTTTGAGTTCATCGTGCAACACTGACCAACCTTTAGTCAATGCCTCTTGTTCAATTTGCTGACGAATTTCAGGATTTGCAGCAGGAAGTGGTGATAAACCTTCAAGTAACGCCTTGTAATACAGCATTGTTCCACCCACAAGAAGTGGAATTTTTCCTTCTGCAACAATATCATCCATCGCTTTCAATGCATCTCGACGAAAGTCGGCGACAGAGTAAGATTCACTTGGATCCAAAATATCTATCAAGCGATGAGGCGCCAAACTTAACTCTTTTTCATCCGGTTTCGCCGTACCGATATCCATCCCTTTGTAGATCAAAGCAGAATCAACACTGATGATCTCAATCGGAAATTTTTGACGAAGACGAATCGCCAGCTCAGTTTTGCCTGATGCAGTTGGCCCCATTAAAAATAGCGCCAAAGGTAGTTTATCTGTCATGGTTTTAATTTGGCTATCGTGGCAGAGAAATCAACAGCGGATACGAATTTTGTATCTTCTAATGGCAATTGACCATGTCTTAGCTGTTCAAGTTCCGCAATAATTTGAATGGCTTCAGAAAAAGTATAGTGACTCTTCATTGTCGTGACCTGTAATGCGAGCCAATCTATCAACTCAGACAGCATCTGAGCCGCTGCTATACCTTCGTTCACACAAGATTGCGCGTAAGATAACAGATCTGGTACTAAATTTTGTAAGTTTTGTTGACGCAGCGGAGCTGGGACGCCCATCACCATTAAGGCGTGCTCGTTTCTCGCTTTCAATTGAATACCAAGCAATGCCAAATCTTGTTGATAATCTTGGGCCAGTCTCACTAATTTGGGCTCTAACTTAATAGATAGAGGAACAAGCAGAGGTTGTGCCTTGAGTGCACCATCGCTTGGAGTGAGCTGGCCTTTTACACGATAAAATTCTGCTCTAGGTAACGAGACTAACGCCGCCCCACTGTCACTGCTCATCAAAACAAATTGTTCATCGACCACCATCAGCGCTTTGCCTAATGCAGTAATCGATGGCATTGATGTGTGCGAAGTTATCGTTTGGGGCGCTATTGGAGTGACTGCCTGAGCCTCAAACTCTGGCGTTTTCAGCAGCTCGTGATAAGCGCGTACTTCTTGTTTAGTTGGCGCTGGTTCTACGTGGCGCTCTTTACTGTGACTTGGCTTTGGTGCAGGTTTGGATTCCACCCAATCATTACGTTTGAATGACTCCACTACGCGCGCCTCTCGCACGGAGGTCTCACTAGGACCGCTATTACGAGGCTTCACTTCATAATCACTGCGTCCAGGATAAGCCGGTGTACTCTCTATCGCTTGATAAACCCGCTCTGGCACCGGTGAAGATGCTGGCTCTTGTACTTTTTCAGGCTCTGGCGAATGCTCAATCTCTTCGGATTCAGTCGGTTCCACGCGATGAAATGCCGATTCATTCACCTGTGGTTTATCAATCACAGCGCTTTGTGAAAGTGCATCCGTCAAAGCTTGATAGATGAAATCATGCACCAAACGAGCTTGGTGGAAACGCACTTCATGCTTAGCAGGGTGAACATTCACATCTACTTGGTGCGGATCTAGCTCAATAAAGAGCACATACGCAGCAAACTGATCTGGCTTTAAGCTCATTTCATAGCTTTGACGAATCGCGTGATTGATTAATTTGTCACGCATCATTCGGCCATTCACATAGCAATATTGTAAATCGCTTTGCTGCCTTGCTCCCTCTGGTGTGGTAATCCACCCATGTAACTTTAACCCTTGATGCTCAAGCTCGATTCTGAGCATATGCCGCACAAACGCATTACCGCAGACAGCAGCAATACGCTTTTCGGTTTGAAGCTGATTTTTCGCCGCGCGATATTGACGGATGATCTTGCCGTTATGACGCACATTGATGGTGACATCAAAGCGGCTTAACGCAATGCGTTTCAATAACTCATCAATATGAGCAAATTCGGTTTTCTCCGTACGAAGAAACTTGCGACGCGCTGGAGTATTAAAAAATAAGTCCAACACCTCAACGGTAGTGCCAATCGGGTGCGCTGCTGGCTTAAGCTTCACCTGCATATCACGCCCTTCGGAGTAGGCACTCCAGGCTTCTTCTTGTGCCGCAGGACGCGACGTGAGCGTCAAACGCGAGACTGAGCTAATACTGGCTAACGCTTCACCGCGAAAACCTAGACTCATAATGGCTTCGAGATCATCTAAGGTATGTATCTTAGATGTCGCATGACGACTGAGCGCTAAGCCGAGTTCATCTTTCGCGATACCTTTTCCGTTATCACGAACACGAATCAGCTTTGCGCCTCCTTTCTCGATATCGATATCGATTCGAGTTGCGCCAGAATCAAGACTATTTTCAACCAGCTCTTTAATCACAGAAGCAGGTCTTTCGACCACTTCCCCTGCGGCGATTTGGTTTGCAAGTCTGGCTGGCAAAATTTTAATCGTCATAATGAGTTAGGAGCTCACCTACTTGTTTGGAATGATCAGGACTTGCCCAACCGCTAGCTGATCAGAGCGTAAGTTATTCGCTTTACGAATGCTCGATACGCTAACGCCGTATTTGGACGCTATTTTGCCAAGGAACTCACCCCGAGAAACCTTGTGCTTACGAATCGGTTTATCTTTTACCGCGACCGTTATCTTCAACTTTTGCCCTACCCACAAGGTATCTGACTTCAAGTTATTCTCTCGGCGGATATCTGAAACCTTCACTTTATAGTGATTCGCAATCTTACCTAAGAACTCACCAGACTTAACCTTGTGCGTAATGGTTTCTGTCTCAACAGTAATCGGTTTACTTGGCACTTTAATCGTACCAGCAGAAGGAATGTTGAGCTTCTGACCAATTGCCAAGCCTGTCGACTTCAAGTTGTTTGCCGACATCAGCGCTTTAGAGCTAAGCCCATATTTGTTCGCGATCACCGATAATGACTCGCCACGCTTTACAATATGTACCATTGGCTTCGCTGAAGGCGAGAACACCGTACCCTCTGGTGGGTTATCTTTTAAGTACTTGACGACCGCCTTAGTGATAGCCTGAGCTAACTTATCTTGGTGCGCTCGTTGAAACAGTAAACGCTCTTCTGTTGGGTTAGAAATAAAGCCCGTTTCCACTAGCACAGACGGAATCTGTGGAGAGCGTAAAACCGCAAGGCTGGTGTTGATCGGTTTGGTGTTATGCAGGTGCGCAACACGTCCCATCTCACCTAGGATTTCTGTTGCCAGTTTATAGCCTTCTTTTTGTGAATGACTAAACTGCAAGTCCAACAAAGTTTGGTTCACGTTACGATCTTTTGTCTTCGTGAAGAACGCATTACCCGAGCCGCCCAATAACTCAGACTGTTTCTCATGGTTCTCGACCCAACGAGCAATTTCGGTATTTGCACGACGAGTATTTAGTACGAAGACCGATCCACCGCGAGGCTTCGGTGAAGTAAACGCATCTGCGTGAATGGAAATCAGCAAGTGCGCATCATTTTCACGAGCAATCGCGACACGACGGTTTAAGTTTACAAAATAATCTCCCGTACGAGTCATGCGCGTTTTAATACCAGGAGTCGCATCGAGCTGAGCAGCAATTTTTCTTGAGATACTCAATACCGCATCTTTCTCGTACTTACGACGTGAAGGGCCAATAGAGCCAGGGTCTTCCCCACCGTGACCAGGGTCGATAACAATTAACACTTCTTGAGCTCGTTGAACTGAACTCATGTCTTTGCTGGCCGCCGCTGGCTTACTCGGTTTAGAGGTCGATGCCTTCTTACCGTGCGGTAAATCAATCACCAAGCGGTGACCATACTGCCCACCTGGTGTTGGGCTTAATTTAAATAATTCCGCTTGAACGCTCTTTTTTAGTTCAAACACCAAACGATAAGTGCCCTTCTCTGGAGGCGAGCTTTTTCGTACCAGTTTTAAAACAGGGCTATCCGTAACAGTAACAGGCAGTTTGGCCTGCATCGTCGTGCTTTTTAAATCCACGACAAGGCGATCCGGCCCTGATAAAGAGAAATAGGAATAGTCAGCTTCCGAGCCTAAATCGATGACAACACGTGTTTCATCAGGTGAAGGCCAAACTCGAAAACTCTTAACGACGTTAGCAAATGCTAAATTGGGGATGAGAAGGAGAAAAGTGGCGACAAACGTCGCCACTACTCTAAAATTTGAAAAACTCAACATAGCTCCAATCGACTGAGTAACTGCACACCATAATCATTATTAGCTGTTAGTTCGGCTACACGTTGCTCACCTTGGTAGCGAATGTTTACATCAAGATCCGGTTGTGGCAGTAAGCCATGCCCTTTTTCAGGCCATTCAACCAAGCAAATCGCATCGTCTGTGAAATAGTCTCGAATACCCATAAACTCAAGCTCTTCAGGATCCGCAAGACGATAAAGGTCGAAGTGATATACTTGCCACTGATCCAACTGGTACGGTTCGACTAGAGTATAAGTTGGACTTTTCACGTTACCTTGATGACCAAGAGCACGGACAAAACCACGACTAAAGGTTGTTTTACCTGCACCCAAATCACCATGCAGATAAATTGTGGTTTGCTGGGAACAAAGCTGAGCCAAAGCGGTGCCTAGTGCAACCGTTTCATGCTCATCTTTTAAATTGAATTGTTTCGTGCTCATTGATGCTTCTCTAACTAATGATCGTTGACTATATAAAAATCAAAAGAACAGGAATAGTAAACCGTGTTGGTTTTGAGAGACAAGCTTTCAAATGTCATATGTGCGAAAAAAGTATCCAATAAACGGTATCTTAATCATCTTAGTATCGACCTAGATTTAGAATATATGCAAATGACGTCAATAAGCAGTATTCACAACATCAAAAACGTACCTAACTGGGTAGCACCAAAGCCAGAGATCCGTTAAGATCCGCCCCCCTTTATTCCGGTGGTTAACATGAACTACGAACAACTCGCACAACAAATCAAAGTTTGGGGAAAAGAACTCGGCTTCCAAAAAGTTGGGATCTGCGACGTTGATCTGAGTGAACATGAAGCAGCACTACAAAAATGGCTTGATGCAGGCTATCACGGCTCAATGGATTGGATGGCTCGTCACGGTATGATGCGTGCTAGACCCCATGAGCTACTCCCGGGAACCGTTCGTGTTATCAGCGTCCGGATGGACTATCTGCCACCAGAGGCTCAATTCGCTTCGAACCTCGCGAATAAAAGTCATGCCTATATTAGCCGCTACGCACTAGGGCGCGATTATCACAAGCTCGTCAGAAAGCAGCTAAATAAGCTCGGCAAACTTATTGAACAAGAGGTTGGTCAATATGGTTACCGACCTTTCGTTGATTCCGCACCAATATTAGAGCGACCTCTCGCCCAAAAAGCGGGCTTAGGTTGGACCGGGAAACATTCCCTGATTTTAGATCAAGACTGTGGATCGTGGTTCTTTTTAGGTGAACTACTTATCGACTTACCACTACCCGTTGATGAGCCAAGCGTTGATCAGTGCGGTAAATGCAAAGCATGCATTACATCATGCCCAACACAAGCCATCGTTGAAGACAAAGTTGTCGATGCCAGGCGTTGTATCTCTTATCTCACCATCGAGTTCGGTGGCGTGATTCCTGAAGAGTTTCGAAAGCCAATGGGTAACCGCATTTATGGTTGTGACGACTGTCAATTGGTTTGCCCATGGAACCGCTACGCCGACATAACGGAGCAAGATGATTTCCACCGTCGTGACAGTTTCAAAAACCCTGACCTCGTCGACATGTTTAACTGGGATGAAGCGACTTTTCTAAAAAATATGGAAGGCTCCGCTATCCGTCGTATTGGTCATATACAGTGGCTACGTAACATCGCTGTCGCACTTGGTAATGCAGAATATAGTCAGCGAATCATAGATGCGCTGGAAAGTCGGCAAGGTGAAAATAAATTACTTGATGAGCACATTAAATGGGCTTTGACAGAGCAACTGAATCAACTCCCCACTGAGAGTAATTCATCTATAGAGACGAAAAAGCAACGCTTAATAAGGATAGTCGAGAAGGGACTGCCGAGAGACGCATAGAGCGTAGTCTATATGCAAGAGATTGAAAGTACTTTTGCATGTTCAATTCATGACCTTGTTCTCAATTTTGTAATGTGGAAAAAAATTTGAGATTCAAGAAAAACAAGCTAGCAGAAAAAAGTTAAACACAGCTCGGAGAAATGACTAGGATCAAAAAAATACCAGTTAATGATCGTATTTTAACGTACTCGATCCGACAAAAAACTTATTTTTTCTTTATATAACAAAGATTTAATTGATATTTCTTTGTTATTTCAACTTCACTTTAGAGAAAAGATCTTTCTTCCCCATCATAAAAAGTCGAGCTAAAAACACTTTATCAACCAACTTATCCACAGAACGACGTATGTGGATAACTCTGTTAATTAAAGTAGATAAAACACGCGAAGCCTCATCATACTTGTACGTCAGCCGATTCATATCGTGTTTTAAACACAAACGAAATCGTCCGACATCATATGATGCGGATAAAAGTTTAGCTTTTGGGGATTCATGCTTCGCAGCATTATGAAAAGAGCGATGTGATTGGTTGCGAGAAGCAGGCGTTGAATCAAGCGGCGCATCCGTAGACGACTTAACAATTGTATACTAAATAAGTACTCAATCTATCGTCTTGTATTTGGTTGCGGGGGCCGGATTTGAACCGACGACCTTCGGGTTATGAGCCCGACGAGCTACCAAGCTGCTCCACCCCGC
>NZ_JAWOTA010000031.1:0-54063 GCF_033338635.1 Vibrio sp. Vb1755
GTTTCATTGAAACCTAAATTGTTTCCGAAGAAACTATTTGGATTATCATCAACGAGTGCCCACACAGATTGATAGGTTCTTATTTTTAAAGAGCTTTTCTAACATTTTCAGCAACTTAGTTGCTCGTCGTTAGGGGTGCGTATCTTACTTTACACCGTGAGAGAGTCAAGCATTTTTTTCAAATTCTTTTTTCTCTCTTCCCGACTCGCTATGTGACTTTCGTCTCACTCCGTGTCGGTGGATGCGCAGTATAGGGGGTTGAGAAATTAGTACAAGCGTTTTTTGCAAATAAAAAACCAACCGGTCACAAATTAGCCAAAAGTGCGATATTTGCATATTTCTTCGTCACATTTGAGACATATCACAGCAATTGGTTGGAAAAACACCAACCATATACGTAAGATTCATGTGTCTATTCTGTTAATGGACAATCGATCTCTTTATCACTATGTGTAGTAATTAAAATGACGTCTAAAAAAAATCTGATTTTATGTGTTGGGCTGGCCATCGTTGGGGGAATCATTTTCTCTCAATTCATCATCCCACCAGCCTTGAGCTTCCTCATTGGTGTTATCGCTACTGCTTTTCTTTTTTCATTTTCTAGCAAAACACCTGTTCTTCAATCTTCGGAGCCTGATCCTTCAACTAAAACGCTGTATGTCGGCAACCTTCCTTATAAGGCCAATGAGAGTCATGTTCGCGATTTGTTTGCTGAATATGGACAGGTCTATGCAGTACGCTTAATGAAAGATAAGCGTACTGGAAAAAGAAGAGGGTTTGGTTTTGTAGTGATGGCTGCGGCAGATGCCAAGCCAGCTATCGCTAAACTTAATGAAAAGGAATATATGGAGAGAACGCTAAAAGTGAGAATTGCGAACGATCCTAAACATCCGGATGGTGGTAAACCTGAACAGGATTAAAACCTAGCTTCTTTAAACAAATGTTCAGTGCATCTTCCTGCCAAGGAGTTGCACTGGCATAAATCGACTTACTTCCCTCTTCTGTATCCTCAATTTCATCACTTAATAGCAATGCTTTTACTCGACGTGCAATCGCTGCGCCTGAATCAATTAAAGTAACGTCCCCACCCAAAGCTTGATGAATCTCCTCTTTGATTAAAGGGAAGTGAGTACAACCGAGCACCGCAACATCGACTTTATCGCGAAGGGGAAGCAGGATATTTGTCAGTTCGTCGAGAGAAACGCTGTTGCCTCGCAACTTCTCTTCGGCCATATCTACCAAGCGAGTTGATCCCACCAGCTCAACTGGTTTGCCTTGCGCAAAGTCCCGTATTAACTCGTGAGTATATTGGCGTGTTACTGTCGCCGGAGTGGCGATCAGCCCTACTCCTTTTGATGCTAATAGCGATGCGGGTTTAATCGCAGGGACAACACCAACAACGGGAATCGATAAATTTTCGCGTAAGGAAGGAAGCACTATGGTGCTCGCCGTGTTGCAAGCAATGACAACAATGTCGACTTGGTGTTCTTCGACTAATGAAGAGACCAGTTGGTTAACTCGTGAAACGAGTACAGCCTGATCGAGTTCACCATAAGGGTAAGCCTGATTATCGAATAAGTATAAGTAGTCTAGCTGGGGCAATAGGCGATGTATCTCTTGGAATACAGAAAGGCCACCAACACCGGAGTCAAAAACTAGGACTTTTTTCTTACTTGCTACTCGCACGAGCCTTACCTAAAGAACAGAAACGTTGCGATCATACTGCGTAGATTTGTTTTGGCAATGCTTTAGCATGGTATCTTTGATGGCTGAATCTATCTCCAGATTCTACATCTCGCTTCGTCAACTCGATATGTCCTTGAAAAGATGGCGAAGACGTGACCAATGTGTGAAATTCACCATTTTCCCCACAGGGATCAATTTGACTTGGTAATGACTCTATTAGGGCTTTGTCATACCAGCGACCACACCATTCTGGAGGGAGAACTCTTCCGTCGATGGTGATTAACATCGTTTGAATACCACGCTCTATGATTTCCATCGCTAGTTTTTCGCTGCTCTCCCCTAATAGAGGAAAGACGCATTCCCAGCCAACAGGTTCAATATAGCTGCGTCGGTAATCGGCAATGCCATTGCAAAACATATCACCAAATGCGACAGCTTCTATGTTCAGACCACTACTTTGTAATGCATTAACGATGGTTGATTGATAAATTTCGTTACTCGGAAAGACTTCAGGCAGTTCGATAGTAATGAGCGGAAGCGCAAGTAAGTCTGCTTGCATTTGTACAACCTCAAGCGGAGTTGCTTGAAAAGGGACTTCTTTTCCTACGTAAGTCGTGTACAAACCGACAACTTGATAATTTGGATTCTCGTTAAGGCGCTCAAGCGTTAATGTCGAATCTTTACCGCTGGACCAACTGATCACCACTCGCTTGGGTTTCTTCATTCGATTTTCCACCACAAAATATTAAAAACCGCCCGAAGGCGGTTTGTGCTCATTCACGATTAGAATTCGTAGCCAACGTTGAGATAGTACGCTCGCTCTGCAGCAGGGTAACCTTTTGCCATCTCATACTCTTCATCAAGTAGATTATCGATACGAGCGCTAATAGAGGTCGACTCATTCGGATAGTAAGTCACCGCCGTATCAACCAACGAGTAAGAAGAAAGTGTAATATCTTGTGAAGGCCAAGTGCTGTAATCCACATCTGGACGCTTACCGACGTACTGATAGCTAACCGACCAATCCACTTTATCGAAGCTCACTAAAGCATTCCACTTATACATTTCTTTAGCGCGGCGCTGCAACTGATGCCCTTTATCGTCTTCGGCATCTTTGTAATCTGCACTCAACTGGTGCTGCACAATCCCTGTATCAAACTCAGCAACAAGCTCCACACCTTGGATATGTGTTTCACCATCGACATTCAAATATTTGTATGTGGTTGGATGGTAATCGATAAGATTCGTGATTTTATAGTCATAACCCGTTACGGACCAAAAAACGCCTTGGACATCACCGCTGAATGCTAACTCCCAAGCATCTGACTCTTCCGGCTTCAGATCTTTCTCACCGTATGTTGGGTCATACTGTTGATATAGGTTTGGAGCCTTAAACGCAGTACCAAAAGAGGCTTTAACCCCAAACTCTGGTACAAACTGGTAACCAGCCGCTAAACTGTAAGTGAACTCACTACCGTATTCTTCGTTATCATCAAGGCGAGCACTGCCCTCGAGCATTGCTTTATCAATACTAGTGGTTGCCATACCAAACAGAGCGCCATTGGTACGATCAAACGTTTTATTCGCACTCTTGTCTTTATAAGACTCGTTGCGCCAATCAATACCACCAGCCAACGTCGTATTGTTGTTTAGCAAGTAACTGTTGGTCCACTGGACATTTTGCTGCTCAAGTTCATCTTCAGTACCTGAGTGTTTGCCTTTTGCTTGCTCATAGTTCCAAGACTTCTGTTTCTGTGCTGTTACTTGTAGTTCTGACATCACATTATCAGACTGATACTTACCGCCCAGAGTGACAGAAAGATCGTCTTTTTCTGCTTCGTAGTAACCGCGACTGCCGTAGCTGCTGTCATATTGATAAACATTTTCGTAAGCACGTAGGTTACCAAATGCAGACCACTGGTCATTGAAGTTATGCACGTAACCTAGCAGACCATTCTTTGTATCAAAGCCATGGCGATCGCCGTCATTAACTCCCGGTACAGGACGAACGTTATAACCATCATCACTTTCACTACCAAGCGCGATATTTAGCTGGCCGCTCTCTGTGACTTTAATACCAGATGCCACACTCAATTCTTGATAATCTAAACTACCTAAACCCGCACTTAACTTCGTTCCTTCTTCGTCAGCACGCGCAATGGTGATGATATTGATCACGCCACCAATCGCTTCTGAGCCATAAAGTGACGCACGCGCACCACGCACGTACTCAATACGTTGAACGTAAGTAAGTGGGATTTGGTTAAAGTCCACAGCGCCCTTCGCTGCTCGTGCAAAACGTACGCCATCAACCAGTACTAAAACTTGGTCGGAACTGGTTCCACGAACAAATAAAGACGCTAACTGACCACGACCACCATTTTGTGAAACTTGAATCCCCGTAAGGCGACGCAATACATCTGGTAGGGTTTTCGCTTGAATGCGATCGATGTCTTGTCGAGTAACTACTTCGACATCTGCCAACGTACGGCTTTCGGCTTGCTCAAAACGGTTTGCAGTAACAACGATGGTTTCGTCAGTGGAGGTTTCTTGGGCCTGTAGATAAGAGACAGGTGAAAGCAGCGATGCCAAAGTTATCGCCAGTGCGGATTTTCTCATTGTATTGTCCTAAATCGCGTAATTCCTTCCGAGCCCTGTCATCATGACAGTCCAGTGCTGTGGCTCAGTTGTTGGCAGGTATTCGGACTCAAGAGCACGGGTGTACCGCCTACTTGCTCGACTTCCCACATAAACTAATGCAGTGTCTGATGAGCGTTCGTTCTCTTTTACCGCTGCGCGTCAGTTCTGGATTCACACCAGATTCCCATTTCAGCCATCTAGATTGCTAGATAGCACCAACTTGAGGCAAATATTATTCAGCTATTGATTATTTGTCCAGCCAATATTGCCCTTAGAAGTTGTAACGTTTTGATTGATTTTGCTTTCTACTCTGCCTGTACGCACTATCTTTAAATCAATTCCAGTACAAAACTGGACATCCTATTGAGATTGAATAAAATCTGCGCTCTTAAATTGAATGCACCATAAAAGGTAAGATCATGGCTACTCTTGATGTAA
The DNA here is from genome assembly GCF_033338635.1 of Vibrio sp. Vb1755. Lineage (NCBI taxonomy): Bacteria > Pseudomonadati > Pseudomonadota > Gammaproteobacteria > Vibrionales > Vibrionaceae > Vibrio > Vibrio sp. Vb1755. The sequence goes on from NZ_JAWOTA010000031.1 coordinate 4,765, forward strand.
ACCCACAACGCTACCAAGAACAACTGGCTGAAAAAGTCGAACGTCTCACGGATATGTTCGCGCCATACAACATGCCAGAACTGGAAGTGTTTGAATCACCAGAGCAGCACTACCGCATGCGTGCTGAGTTCCGTGTTTGGCATGAAGGCGAAGATCTTTACTACATCATGTTCAACCAAGAAACTCGTGAGAAGTACCGTGTTGACCAATTCCCTGCAGCAAGCCGTCTGATCAACGACCTGATGCCGCTATTGGTTGAAGCGATGAAAGACAACGACTCACTACGTCGTAAACTGTTCCAAGTGGATTTCCTATCGACGCTAAGTGGTGAGATTCTGGTCTCACTCCTTTACCATCGCCAACTTGATGAAGAGTGGATTGAAAACGCGAAAGCCCTTAAACAGCGTTTAAATGATGAAGGCTTTAACCTAAACATCATTGGTCGCGCTCGTAAGATGAAGATTGTCCTAGACCGAGACTACGTTATCGAGAAGCTCGATGTAAATGGTCAAAGCTACATCTACCAACAAGTAGAGAACAGCTTCACTCAGCCGAACGGCAAAGTCGCAGAGAAGATGCTGGAATGGGCGGTCGACTGTACCCAAGAAAGCACTGGCGACCTACTAGAGCTTTACTGTGGTAACGGTAACTTCTCGCTGGCGTTGGCACAGAATTTCGACCGCGTACTGGCAACTGAGCTAGCGAAGCCATCTGTGGTATCTGCACAGTACAACATCGCCGCCAATAAGATTGATAACGTACAAATTTTACGTCTATCAGCAGAGGAATTTACTCAAGCGATCGAAGGTAAGCGTGAATTCCGTCGTCTACAAGATGCAGGTGTAGATCTGGAGAGCTACAACTGCAACACGATTTTTGTCGATCCACCACGTGCTGGGATGGATGTCGATACTTGTAAGATGGTGCAAGGTTACGAGCGCATCATGTACATCTCTTGTAACCCTGAGACTCTAAAAGAGAACTTGGACATTCTATGCGAAACACACAACGTGACGCGTTTTGCTCTGTTTGACCAATTCCCTTATACCCACCATATGGAAGCGGGCGTGCTATTGGAACGCAAAGCGTAACCCACTGCGTCAAATACAAAAAAAGCGAGCTCAATGGCTCGCTTTTTTGTATTTGATTCGTTTTGCTTATTCCGCAGAAGTCTTCTTGCTGACAAAACCTAACTTCTTACCAATCCATGCGAGTAAGATCATTGAAACCATGATCGCAAAGAAGTTTGAGCCTGCTTCTGGGTATTGCGCCTTAATAAACGCAGAGTGGCCAAACGCACCTACGAAGAAACACGCCAAGCCAACTAATGGGATATCTTCTGATACCGGATTATTTAGGTACTCTTGGTAAAGAGCTTGTACAGCCAGTACGAGTGCAATCAATGGGAAGATTGAAAAAGACACTTCACTCATGGTCAACCATGACAACAAAGCATCACCACACATACCTGCAACCAGTGCCAAAATCAGCGTTTTCTTTTCAGATTTATTTCCATTCGACATTATTCTATCCCGCCTTTTAATCGGTTACGTTCACGTTCTTTGCGATACCAATAGGCCCCTTTGGCTATCATTCGCAATTGCATGATCAATCGCTCGGCGAGTTCATCGCGCTCACGTCGATCTAAATCTAAAGCTTCAGCTCCCGAACTGAAAACCAAAGTCACAGACGCTTCTGCTTGAGTATACGCCTCTTCTCTGGTCACGCCGGTGCTCATTAAATACTCGGTTAATTCTGCCGCAAAATGCTGGATTTCTCGAGCAACAGCGGTACGAAATTCAGCAGAAGTGCCGGAGCGCTCACGCAACAACAAACGAAAAACGTTCGGACTACTTTCAATGAATTCCATAAAGGTTTCGACCGAGGTACGAATTACGCTACCTTCTTTCACAATACGTTGACGCGCCTGACGCATCAGTTGACGTAGTAGCAAACCGCCTTCATCAACCATGGTTAAGCCTAGCTCATCCATATCTTTGAAGTGGCGGTAAAAAGAAGTCGGTGCAATCCCTGCCTCTCGGGCGACTTCTCGCAAGCTAAGGCTGGAAAAGCTGCGATCCGCACTTAATTGACTAAATGCCGCATCGATCAATGATCGACGTGTCTTCTCTTTTTGCTGTGCGCGGATTCCCATCGATTTCATTCTTAACTTGCTCTTTTTCTGTAGGGTACAAGAGCCTCAATATAACGCAATTTGCTCCTACGGAGAAAGATATGTTGCTTCGCTCGCTCTGAGCGCCGAGAACGTTACTATTGGCATGCATCTAATTGCAATGTTCTCGATGCAATTTATAGACATACAACATACCAAATCACCCTTTTGGTCGATTCTGCGTGATCACTTCCACTCTCTAACAGGCATGACGTGTACCAATAGAGTAAATGAGTTAAAATCGCGCTAAAGCAATGTTAAGCAAATATAACAAGGAAGGCATCATGGCGCATGTTAATCACTATGACGTGATCGTAATCGGTAGTGGCCCTGGCGGAGAAGGGGCTGCAATGGGATTAACCAAAGCGGGACTGAATGTTGCCATTGTCGAGAAAGAAAGCAGTGTCGGCGGCGGTTGTACTCACTGGGGAACTATTCCATCTAAAGCACTGCGTCATGCCGTTAGCCGCATCATCGAATTTAATAGCAACCCGCTATTTTGTCGAAACAACACCAGCGTTCATGCAACATTTTCTGACATTTTAGGTCATGCTAAATCGGTCATTGATAAGCAAACTCGACTTCGTCAGGGCTTTTATGACCGTAACTCATGCACACTTTTGTTCGGAACCGCGCGATTTATCGATAACTACTCAATTGCAGTGATGCAAAGCGACGGTACAGAAGAAATCTATTCTGCAGATAAGTTTGTCATCGCGACGGGTTCTCGTCCGTATCAGCCTAACGACGTAGATTTCTTGCATGAGCGCATCTACGACAGTGATTCCATTTTGAGCCTGAAACACGACCCTCGCCATATCATCATTTACGGTGCGGGCGTTATCGGTTGTGAATACGCTTCTATCTTCCGCGGCCTTGGAGTGAAAACCGACCTTATCAATACCCGAGACCGCTTGTTGGAGTTTTTGGATAATGAAGTGTCAGATGCGCTGTCTTACCACTTCTGGAACAGCGGTGTAGTAATTCGTAATGATGAGACCTATGAAAAAATCGAAGGCACAGAAGATGGCGTGATTATTCACCTACAATCTGGCAAGAAGATGAAGGCAGACTGCTTGTTGTATGCGAATGGTCGAACAGGTAACACCGATAAGTTGAATTTGGGTGCAGTGGGTCTGGAAGCGGACTCTCGCGGACAACTAAAAGTAAACCGTAACTACCAAACCGATATTGAGCACATTTACGCTGTAGGCGATGTCATCGGTTACCCTAGCCTTGCAAGCGCCGCTTATGACCAAGGGCGATTTGTCGCACAAGCCATTACGAGAGGTCAGGCAGAAAACTATCTGATTGATGACATTCCAACAGGTATCTACACCATCCCAGAGATTAGCTCTGTGGGTAAAACCGAGCAAGAGCTAACAGCTGCGAAAGTACCGTATGAAGTAGGACGCTCTTCGTTCAAGCATCTAGCTCGTGCACAGATCGCAGGAAAAGACATCGGTAGCTTGAAGATATTGTTCCATCGTGAAACCAAAGAAATTTTAGGGATTCACTGTTTTGGCGAACGTGCCGCGGAAATTATCCACATCGGTCAAGCCATTATGGAGCAAAAAGGCTCAGCGAATACCATCGAGTATTTCGTCAATACCACCTTCAACTATCCAACAATGGCCGAAGCGTATCGTGTCGCTGCGTTGAATGGTTTGAACCGCTTGTTCTAATCTATGCTTCTTGATAGCAGACAGAAAAACAGCAGGCTTGGACCTGCTGTTTTTATATCAACATTGTGCGAGGAAGGTATCCTTGTGCCATTGATAGAGAAAGATAACCCCTAAACCAATACCCCGCATCAACATAAAGCTCGTCATTGCAAACCACAGCGCGTGATTTTCCCACTCGGCGAATAAGTAAAAGACAACGAAGAAACTGCTGGTCGCGACAAACATACTATTGCGCATGTCTTTGCCTTTGGTTGCACCGACAAAAATGCCATCCAATAGAAAGCACCACATCGACGCAAGTGGCATCACCACCAGCCAAGGTAGATACACCGCTGCTTGCTGTTGTACCACCTCAATTGAAGTGATCATGGCGATCAACTGCGATCCCGCCAAACCAAAGAGCGCGGTCAGTCCTAAGCAAATAACCAAACTCCAAAAGAAAGTGCCGACAAGCGATGCACTCAATTGTTGCCTATCTTTGGCACCAATCGCCTTCCCGACCATGGCCTCCATTGCATAAGCAAAGCCATCCATGCCATACGAGATAATCATCAGGAAGCTCATCAGAACCGCATTTGCAGCGACAACCTCATCACCAAAGCTCGCACCTTGGAACGTCATAAAGCTAAAAGCCGCTTGCAGACACAAAGAGCGTAAGAAAATATCACGATTCAATTTCACGAATCGCCCTAAACCGTGTTGAGTGCTGGTTAGCAACTTTTGAGGTGATGGTAATTGCCTCTCTCGCCAGGTTTTCCAGACACACATGAGACCAAAACCCATGCCTGAGTAGTCAGCAATCACCGATGCCAGTGCAGCGCCTTCTACTTTCCACCCCAAACCAATCACAAACAACAAATCGAGGACAATATTCGTCACGTTAGTGATGATCACCATCCACATTGGTGCTTTGGAATTTTGCGTTCCGAGCAACCATCCCAACAACACAAAGTTCATTAGCGCAGCGGGGGCACTCCACACTCGGATAGAGAAATATTGCATGCCGTAGTGCTTCACTTCAGCACTGGCGTCACTCCAGCCAAAGATCAAATCAGCAATCGGGTTATGGGCAATAAGGAAGACTAACGCAAACAGCAGCGCCATAAGTGAGCCTTGCATGAACACTAAGGCAAGTTGCTTTCGGTCTTCACCGCCATAGGACTGCGCCGCCAACCCAGTAGTCGACATACGCAAAAAACCAAGCAGCCAAAATGTCACGCTGATCATGGTACTGCCCAACGCAACACCGCCCAAATACCAAGCGTGGTCTAGATGACCAATCACCGCAGCATCGACCAAACCGAGCAATGGAACAGTAATATTCGACAGCACCATAGGTATCGCTAAAGCTAAGACTTGGCGATGAACTTTTGGGTTAGATAAAGGAGAGAAGATTGAATTTGTCACAGGCACCTCATCAGTAAGATCGACGAGTGTACCTGAGCGCTTAACGACTAGCCAATTACCACTTGATATGAACGAGTACTGGCGTGAGGCGATGCTTCAACATTGGAATCTTATTAAGCCAACGCTGCCAAGCTTTCCAACGAGAACAGAATCTATCGAATGGCGAGAAAGCTTTCACCCACTGTGCCCATGGTAACCATTGCAATATCTGTGCTGCAGGCGCTTCAAAGCCATGAGCATAACGATCAGAGCCAAGCTTTTGTCCCCACTTGGTTTCCGTTAAATCTCCTGCCAGCACCATACACAGTTCAGCAGAAACAAAATGTCGACCTAAGGTTTGAATAAATTTCGCGACTTGACGCTCTGTGCAATCGAGCAGTGCCATTTCACATAAAATGAGTACCGGTGCTTGCTCTGGAATGGCTAACGTCTCTAGCCACGACATTTCATCCACACTGCCACAGCGATGTTCATAACGTTCATTTTTGTGGAACAAACGCTGACGCCATACCAAATTTTCCGTCACATCCAGCTCTATCCAATGGCAGCGTCCATTATCCAAACGATAAAAGCGGGTATCCAACCCCGCTCCAACATTGATTATCCAAGCATCGGGATACTGCTGTAAGAAGTGACTAACCTGCTGGTCACAAAGCTGAGTCAGCGTCACGTGCAGCAATTGCTTCTGCGCAATATCACCACTCAAACAATCCGGCGCCATCTTACAGCTCAAACACGCTTTAGCAGCTATCGGATCGTACACCAAGCCATTGTCGACCATGCTTTCACGGCTACGCAATAACAGTGGCTTTAATAAATGGTTAGGAACTTGATGTTTAGACTGAGACATGGGCATTTCCTGCGCCAGAGAGAAAACATAGACATTAATAAAGATGATAATGAATATCAATTACATTATCAAGCTTATAAATTGGTCAAAACAAACAAGGTCAAGATGATGAGCAAGCTTTTGGAGGAAGTAGAAAAAGAGAAAAGACAAAACAGCCCAGATCAACTAGGCTGCTTAAATACACTTACATCCAATCGGTATTACGAATAATACCAACGGCTAAGCCTTCAATCGTAAGGTGCTGAGACGTTAAGTCCACTTGGATTGGGGCAAACTCTTCATTCTCAGCATGCAGTAATATGGTTGAACCTTTGCGCTCCAAACGCTTCACAGTCACATCATCATCAACACGCGCAACGACAACTTGACCGTCTCTCACGTCTTGGGTTTTATGCACCGCGAGCAAATCGCCATCCATAATCCCGATGTCTTTCATACTCTCGCCATTTACACGAAGTAAGAAATCCGCTTGCGGTTTGAACATCGCAGGATCGACTTGGTAGTGCGCCTCTACGTGCTCTTGAGCCAGAATTGGCTCACCCGCTGCGACTTGACCAATCAAAGGCAAACCCTGCTCATCATTGGCTGCGTCTTCAAGCAGGATACGAATCCCACGAGAAGCGCCTGGAATAATTTCAATTGCTTGCTTACGAGCAAGCGCTTTTAGGTGTTCCTCTGCGGCATTCGCAGAGCGGAAGCCAAGCTCACGCGCAATCTCTGCACGAGTTGGTGGCATTCCGGTGTCATCGATTTTACTTTTGATCAAATCGAAGACTTGTTGTTGGCGTGGCGTTAACGGCTTCATGTCTCACCTGTCTTTTTATACAGTTAACTGTGAGTATATCCAGTAAATGCTCAAATGAAAACCCAATTGGTTGTTTTTTAATTTATTTGTGGGGAGCTTTCAGCTTACCGATTAAGTTCATTCTTTATTCGTTTAAAACACCGACTTTTCAGTTAATCAATTCAAAGCAATAACTTAGGGGTTCGACTAATTTACAGCCAATAAAATTAAAAGGTTTGACCAGTTTCTGGTATCCTTGCAGCGCTTAAATTTTATCGCCTAGGCTTATTTCTATTGCCGTACTCATCTCTTTTTATAGAGAAGACATGCAAAGCGGAAACTGAAATAAGGTTAGGCCTGTTTGAATACCTATTGAGGCTGTGAACTTTATGTCTTCTGGACAATCATTTTCACGTTCATTACTAAAACTACCTTTATCGGTACTGGTAAAGGGCACCGCAATCCCGTCGAACCCGATTGAAGATCTGAACATCGACCTAACTAAACCGATTGTATATGCCCTGCCGTTCCGCTCGAACGTGGATTTGCTGACACTGCAAAAACAAGCCATGAGCCTTGGTCTACCCGACCCGCTCAGCCCGCTGGAAATCAATGGCAAAACGCTGAACCGTTTCGTCTTTATCGCTGCGCGTCCAACTGTGATGAACAACGATAATGATGTCCCAACCGATTCTGTCTCTCTGTTCACTGACTTACTGGAACTGCACAAACTGAATAGTGAGTTGGATGTTCAAATGATCCCTGCAACCGTGCTTTGGGGTCGTAAGCCAGGTAAAGAAGAGAACCAAAAGCCTTACCTTCAACCGATGAATGGTCCGCAAAAAGCCAAAGCAGTAATGGCGGCGGGACGCGACTGCTTAGTTCGCTTTAGTCCCGTGGTATCTCTGCGTTATATGGCAGACTCTCACGGTACCGACAGCGCAATTGCGCACAAACTGGCTCGCGTGGCGCGTATCCACTTCTCACGCCAGAAACTGGCTGCTTCAGGCCCAAACTTGCCACAACGCCAAGTGTTGTTTGCTCGTTTACTAAAATCTCCAGCTATTGAACTGGCGATTGCTGACGAAGCCAAGAGCAAAAACATCTCGATTGATAAGGCACGTAAAGAAGCCCACGACATCATGGATGAAATTGCTGCCGACTTCTCCTATAGTCTGGTGAAAAACGGCGACCGCATCCTGAGTTGGTTATGGACAAAACTATACCAAGGTTTGCACATCAATAACGCCTCGACTGTGCGTCGTTTAGCGCAAGACGGCCACGAAATTGTGTACGTTCCGTGTCACCGTAGTCACATGGACTACCTGCTGTTGTCTTATGTTTTATACCATGAAGGCATGGTGCCTCCGCACATTGCGGCAGGCATTAACTTGAACTTCTTCCCGGCCGGTCCTCTTTTCCGTCGTGGTGGGGCGTTCTTTATTCGTCGTAGTTTTAAAGGCAACAAACTATATTCAACCATTTTCCGTGAGTATCTAGCAGAGCTGTTTGCCAAAGGCTATTCAGTCGAGTACTTCAGTGAGGGTGGTCGTTCACGTACAGGTCGCTTACTGCAAGCGAAAACGGGTATGCTGGCTATGACCATCCAAGCAATGCTACGTGGTTTAAACCGCCCAGTAACGCTAGTGCCGGTCTACATCGGCTACGAGCACGTAATGGAAGTGGGCACTTACGCGAAAGAGCTGCGTGGCAAACGCAAAGAGAAAGAAAACGCAGGGCTTGTACTGCGTACTCTGCGTAAACTGCGTAACTTTGGTTTGGGCTATGTGAACTTCGGTGAGCCAATTCAGCTCAACCAATACTTGAACGAGCATGCTCCTGAGTGGACGAAAGACATCGACAGCATGGGTGGTAACAAACCACAATGGATGAATCCTGTGGTCAACGACCTTGCTAATAAGATGATGACGCACATCAACGATGCGGCGGCAGCAAACGCGTTGACCTTGTGTGCAACCGCACTGCTTGCTTCTCGTCAACGTGCACTTTCTCGTGACTCGCTGATCAATCAGATCGAGTGTTACTTAAAGCTACTCAAAAATAATCCGTACTCAAGCACCTCCACTATCCCTACCGAAAGTTCTGAGGAGTTGGTCGATCATGCAATTTCGCTTGATAAGTTCGTGATTGAAACCGATAGCATGGGTGACATCATTTCGCTGGACCGTAGCCAATCGATCCTGATGACTTACTATCGCAACAACATCATTCACTTGTTCGCTCTGCCGTCATTAATTGCCCAAATGCTCATTCGTCAGCGCAACCTTTCGGTAGCCAAGATTCAAGCGAATGTCGCGCAAATCTACCCATTCTTGAAGAAAGAGCTGTTCTTAAGTTACCAAGAAGACGAGTTAGATGAATTGGTCGTTAAAACACTGCATGAATTTGCCGATCAGAAAATGATTAGTCTTGATGGTGATAAGCTAGAGATCAATCAATCGAACAACCAGCCTTTGGTTCTGCTAGGTCGTACGATAACTGAAACGCTGCAACGCTACTCTATCGCGATGAACTTGCTTGTTGCTTACCCTGAGCTGGGTAAATCGGACCTAGAGCAGAAGAGCCAAGATATTGCTCAACGCCTAGGGCGTTTGCACGGTATTAATGCGCCAGAATTCTTCGATAAAGGTGTGTTTACCGCGATGTTCAATACGCTCAAACAGCAAAAATACCTCGATAACGATGGTAACTGTGACACGAAGAAAACGCAGCAATTTGCACGGCTACTGTTCACTCTGCTTTATCCAGAAGTGAAACTGACGATAGAAGAGAGTATTCACCAACTTCGGTCGTAACCGTTTTACCTTCGTCCAATAAGAAAAAAGGCATCCAATCGGATGCCTTTTTCTATTTCTTCGCTTACCAAAATGCGACCAGTAACCCTATCGCTATCACCATGCCAACATAATTGTTGTTAAGGAAAGCCTTAAAGCACAACTCACGCTCACGGTGACGAATTAAGTGCTGCTGATAAACAAACAACGACGCTGCAATCAAAAGGGTCCAGTAGTAACTTTGTCCCAATTGGTAGAACTGCCCTAACCAAACCAGCATCGCGAGTGTAATCAGTTGCAACACACCAATAATAAGCTTGTCATGACGACCAAACAGAATTGCCGTCGATTTAATGCCAATCTTTAGATCATCATCTCGGTCTACCATCGCATATTGAGTGTCGTACGCAATGGTCCACAAAGCGTTAATGAGGAACAAAAACCAAACAATCAATGGTAATTCCCCAGTTTGTGCAGCCCACGCCATTGGAATCGCCCAGCTAAAAGCCAAGCCTAAAAATAGCTGTGGAATATGAGTATAACGCTTCATAAATGGATAGATGAACGCCAACACAATGCCAGCGAAGGATAGCTGAATCGTCAGCGGGTTCATGGTCAGCACTAACAAAAACGAGCTGATACCCAAAACCAAAAATAATCCAATCGCTTCTTTTGCTGTCACTTTCCCTGATGGCAGTGGACGTTGCTTAGTACGCTTTACATGGCCGTCGACTTTGCGATCTGCAAAATCATTAATCACGCACCCCGCACTACGCATTAGGAAAACACCCAATACAAACACGATGAATACATCCCAACTTGGCATCCCTTGGGCTGAGATAATTAGCGCCCAAATCGTTGGCCACATCAGTAACAGTGAACCAATCGGGCGATCCATGCGCATCAGTTGCCAATATGCTTTGGCTTTTTCTGCGGACATTTACACTGTCTCCTTAGCGTAAACTGGTGAATTAGATAAGAATAACTCGGCGACTAGCATCGGTTTGTGATTCATCCACAACCTTGAGCGTCGTGCTAACAAACGTCCTTCTGGTACGGCTACCCATCCCATTTGCAAAGAGTCCCGCTCAACGTTATCTGCGCTAAACACAGTTAGTCCTAATGGGATATCCCCTTGTTGAGCCAAATCATACTGCTGATCAACTAAGGTTGAACGAGGAATCAATGTCCGCCCAATAACCCAGTTATTATTGTCACCGCACAAAATTACCTCTCTCAGTAAGCAATCTTGTTCGGACAATAACTGGCTTTCGTCCTGTTTTAATGTCGCTGCAGTGACGATCTGATTTTGTAGCAATTCTACCGTTAACGCTTGGCAGTGCTGTTTTAAACGACGTGACAAAGACCCTTGCTCTTCAAGCCAATGCTTGGCAAATTCATTTGGAAATTCGAATTCTTCGGGGTTTTGCCACTCTACTTCCAATAAAGAAGCAAGATAGAGTGATGTTGGCTGATTCATACTAGTATTCAATTGGAGGCTTTATGCGTACAATAAAGCAACAACTTACCGTCCATAGTAATGTATGTAACCGTAAGTTCCGTTATTTGTTATAGACGGCCCATTGTATCAAGACTGAAGCGATTCGAATATCGCGATCCAGAGAAAGAAAAGTTAGAAATATGTACAAACGTTATATAGCCCAAATTATTTTTGCGTTAACCATACTATTCGCCGCACCAAGTTGGGCTGAAACGGAAGAAGCTGGACCTAAGTTGGCATACTTTACCCTAGAGCCTGACCTCACTACTAACTTTTACACCAAAGGCAAAAAGTTAGGTTATGTGCAAGTGCGCATCGACATCATGGTAATGAGTCAACAAGATTTATCAGTTGTTGAGCATCACCAACCTTTGATTCGCGATGCAGTGATTGAATTATTGGGTAAGCAAACAGAAGATACGATTAAGTCCCTTTCTGGCCGAGAAGATCTGCGCAAAACTTTAGTGACGACCCTCAACGAAACGCTTTTGCCTGAAACAGGTAAAACCATCATTGCCGATTTGTTGTTTACAAAATACCTTTATCAATAAACCCAAATCCGTTTTGAACATAAAAAAAGACCGCTCTTGAGCGGTCTTTTCATTTCATCGGCTTTAGGCTTGCTGTTGGTATTTCATCTTGCCTGAATCAAACAGCGCAATCACCATCCCCGACAGTAGCCCAACTAAGTGAGCGGTGTTTGCAATCGCCATAAATGGCTGCACAAAACCAAGAACTAACCATACCAACATAAAGACGATGATTGGCTTGGGTAGCGTAAGGCCTAAATGTGGCAAGCGGTAACCCAGTATCCACAAATAACCAAGCAGTGCATAGACCACACCAGACAAGCCGCCGAAGTTAGCCCCTTCAACATAGAACTGGCCTGCCCCTGAAAGCGCTGCCGACACCACAAAGAGTTGCAATAGCTTACCGGAACCGAGACGACGTTCGATGTCGCCCCCCAACTGCCACCACCATAGTAAGTTAAACACGATGTGAGTTACTGAAAAGTGCAGTAACGCATGACTTAGCCATCGCCACACTTGCCATTGTTGCCCCTCAAAAGCCGGGAAGTGCAACAACTTAAACACGCCATTGCCAAAGCCAAACATTTGTAACAAGTAGATGATGATACAGACTGTCATGATCAGCAAAGTCATGGGGCCAGCTTTCGCTTTGACCATGCTCATGATACTCGGGCTGGAATAATGAAATGTGCTCTTACGAGTATCGGCAACGTCCCACGAGGCGGCGCTGTATTTTGAATCAGACGGGTTAGCAAGGAACAGCTTAAGTTCGGCTTCCGCTTCTATTTCATGCTGGCTATCAGTCAGCCACAGCGCAAATTGCCCATCCCCTTCAGGCATCATTTCGATGTCAATTTGGCGAGAGGCCATATAATCAATAAAGGCTTGCGCCATACGTGGATTATTTAACGTTACCAATCTCTTCATTAACTTCTCACTATCGGTAGTTCTGCTCGATGCCAGGCTTCAAAGCCACCATCTACACTGTACACCTGTTCAAAGCCTTGGTTAACTAAATATTGCGCCGCACCTTGGCTACTAATGCCGTGGTAACACATCACTAGAATAGGTTGTTCGAACTCCACTTCATCCATAAACGCAACGATCGTATCGTTAGTTAAGTGATACGCGGACTCCGCATGCGCAACGGCAAACGATTGAGGGTCACGGATATCTACAAGCTTCGCATCACCCTGCTCGAGCAGCGCTTGCGCACCTTGTACATCGATATGCTTAAACTGATCCATTTACTTTCTCATTGTCTTATTAATATACCCAAGCAACCTCGAACCTAACGTACTAATCAGCACCCGTGGTACAGCATAAAATCCATATTTGAAGCTGCTTGGGTATACTGCCGCTATTGTAACCTATCCAACGGCAAACTTAGACACATGGATAATCAGGGTTTTCAAAAGTGTACACATTCCAACCATTTGTGGATAAAGCTGTGAATTGCGTTGATAAAGTGTATTTGGATCTTTTGATCCACAATATGTAGTGATGATCCTGATCTAACTGTGTGTATATCTATAACTATCCCCAGATGGAAAAGTGCTTGAATCCCTTGTTTTGTCCGGGTTTCGAACAGTTGATAAATAATTACTTCACAGAGTTATACACAGGTAGCACATAAAATCCGGATCGCAAACGCTATCGATTTTCGATCGACAATAAAAAAGCCGAGATCACATGATCTCGGCTTTCTATGAAAATCTTACTTTCAATTAGCAGTGGAAATTAAAATTCACCCACGGCCAATTTTAGTTTCTTCATTGCATTTTTTTCTAGCTGGCGAATACGCTCGGCAGAAACACCGAACTCATCAGCTAAGTCTTGCAATGTTGCTTTCTCATCATCTAACCAACGAGAACGCACGATGCGCTGACTACGCTCATCCAAACTCGCTAATGCATGACCCAAGCGATTGTTGGTGTGCATTTCCCAGTTGGCGGCTTCAATGTTGTCGGCCACATCAGACGATTTGTCTTCTAGGTATAGCATCGGCGCTGTGTAAGCGTTTGAACTGTCGTCTTCATCAGTTGGCATATCAAAGGTTGAATCCACCGCCGCTAAGCGTGATTCCATCTCGCGAACTTCAGAAGGCTCAACACCTAACTCGCGCGCAACGGTTTCCACTTCACCGTTGTTAAACCAACCCAAGCGCTTTTTCGACTTACGCAGGTTGAAGAACAATTTACGTTGCGCTTTAGTGGTCGCAATTTTCACGATACGCCAGTTACGTAGCACGTATTCGTGGATCTCTGCTTTGATCCAGTGGACAGCAAAAGAAACCAAGCGAACCCCTACTTCTGGGTTAAAACGCTTAACGGCTTTCATTAGACCGATGTTACCCTCTTGCACAAGATCCGCCATTGGCAAACCGTAGCCAGAGTAACCACGAGCAACGTGAACAACGAATCGTAGGTGCGAAAGAATTAGACCTTTTGCAGCCTCAATCTCACCTTTATAGTGTAATCGTTCTGCCAGCTCACGCTCTTCGTCTGCAGTCAGCATTGGGTAGCTGTTTACTGAGCGAATATAGCTATCAAGGCTATCTTGCGTGACTAGAGCCATCGGATACGCTTCTTTTGTCATTCAATTCCTCATCAATCTCTGATCTGGAGCATTACATTGCAATTTAGCTTCGATATCTTGAACTCAAAATGAACAAGTTTCAAGAAGGGGAAGCAATTATCCATAAACATTTGGTCTAAGCAAGGGTTCAAAATTAGCTAGTGCTAATGAAATCCAAGTAATAAGACCGCCATCACTTAAACTGGTTCAATTTCTTTTAAATGTCGTTGCGCAGAAAAGCGCGCCGCAATACATCCCAAAAGACTCCCAATGATGATTAGTAACAAAGATTCATCCCAACTTAGACCAATCAGGCGGAACTGGCTATCGTACAACGCAGCAAGGTCTTCCACCGCACTATTCATGACAATGGTCACTAAAGCCGTTACCAACCACGCAATAGTGGCACCTAACACGCCAAACCACATACCTGTGTACAAGTAAGGGCGCAGAATGAAACTGTCCGTCGCACCGATCAGTTTCATGGTTTGAATCTCTTCTTTATTCGCCAGCACATTAAATCGCAATGTATTGCCAACGATTAAAAATACCGCACCGAGCATCAGCACTGTCAGGGTAATGACAATAATACTCGCGAGAGTTTTGATGGCATCAAGACGCGCTAGCCAGTCTTCGTCAAGTCTCACGTCGGTCACATCTTGTTGCTCTCGAACGTCTTTGGCTAATGACTGAATATCACTTTTTAGCTCCGAATCTGGCGTAATCACCAACACACCAGGTAGCGCATAGCCACTTAAGAGGCTGATAGCTTGGTCGAACCCTGCATATTGGCTTAAATCAGATAGACCTTGTTGCGGTGAAATATACTCTACCTCTTTTACCAAAGGCCAAGTTTCAATTTGATCTTTGAGAACCATCACTCGTGCATCCGGCATGCCTTCAACTAAGTAAGCACTAACTTGTGAAGGAGAAGCGACATCTTCCGCTGCCCCCGCAACGTTTTTCCCCAATAGATACAAACAAGCTGGCATGGCAAGTGCCATGGAGATGACCGCTAGGGTCAGAATGTTGCCTAGTGGTCGTTGCCATAAGGCGCTAAAAGAGGATTTAGCTTGTTTTGCATGGACAGAGAAAAAACCATCGGTATTCGCACGCTTGGCACTGCGGCCTTTCCCCTTCTTTTGGGAGTGCTTGTTACCTGCCATAGTCTTCTACCTCACTTAGGAAGCCTTGGTTCAATTCAAAATGACGATACTGTGGGCGAGTGTTTACTAACCCCACATCGTGCGTGGCAAGTAGGATAGTCACGCCCGCACGGTTAAATTCTTCGAATAGACGCAACACACGGTTGGATAATTCTGGGTCAAGGTTACCCGTAGGCTCATCAGCCACCAGCAACGTTGGTCGATTAACCACAGCACGGGCAATACCGACGCGCTGTTGTTCACCACCAGAAAGTTGACTAGGTAGACAACGAGCTTTATCGAGTAAGCCCGTTTTATCTAACGCCGCAGAAACACGGCGTTTGATTTCGTTTTCAGAAATCGATTCGATACGCATTGGCAGAGCGACATTGTCGTACACACTGCGATCCATCAATAGGCGATGATCTTGAAAAACAATCCCAATATTGCGGCGCAAAAAAGGGATGTCTTTGCCTGGAATACGCGTGATGTCGTGGCCATTAAAATGGATTTTGCCATCGGTTGGTCGCTCTATCGCGCAGATCAATTTCAGCAAGGTACTTTTACCAGCCCCGGAATGTCCGCCTAAAAACGCCATTTCACCGCGCCTCAGGTGAAAATCGACTTTTTGCAGTGCTTGTCGACCACCTCGGTAAGCTTTGCTTACTTGCTGAAATTTGATCACCGTTGATTTCCTCTAACTCTTTTTATTCTTCACGACTAAACAGTGCGTCAATAAACTCTTGAGTTTCAAATGGACGCAAGTCTTCGATACCTTCACCCACACCAATGTAACGAATTGGAATACCGAACTGATCAGCAATAGCGAAAATTACGCCGCCCTTGGCTGTACCATCCAGCTTAGTCAAAGTAATCCCGGTTAGAGGGGCAACATCACTGAAAAGTTTCGCTTGGCTAATGGCATTTTGTCCTGTACCTGCGTCAAGCGTTAGCATGATCTCATGTGGTGCAGATTCATCAATTTTCTTCATCACACGTACAATCTTACGCAGCTCTTCCATTAGGTTCGCTTTGTTCTGTAGACGACCTGCTGTATCAGCAATCACCACATCCACACCACGTGCTTTTGCCGCTTCAATCGCATCATAGATAACAGAGGCACTGTCTGCGCCAGTATGTTGAGCAATCACAGGAACATTATTACGTTCACCCCACACTTGTAGCTGCTCAACCGCTGCGGCACGGAAAGTATCGCCCGCTGCAAGCATCACTTTTTTGCCTTGAGTTTGGAACTGCTTCGCTAGCTTACCGATGGTCGTGGTTTTACCCACGCCATTTACACCCACCATCAAGATGACGTAAGGCGTTTTGTTGCTATCGATTTCTAGTGGCTGTTCGACTTTAGAAAGAATCTCAGCCATTTCTTCTTTCAACAAACCATAAAGGGCTTCGCCGTCTTTCAGATCGCCACGTGTGGCTTTTTCTGTCAGGTTGTTGATGATTTTTGTTGTGGTATTCATGCCCACATCAGCAATAAGCAGTTGCTCTTCTAGCTCTTCAAATAAGTCTTCATCGATTTTCTTACCGCTGAACAGACCGAAGAAGCCAGCACCAATATTTGCTTTTGTTCGGCTTAGGCTGCGTTTAAGACGAGCAAAAAAGCTTTCTGTTGGCTTTTCTTGTTCTTGAACACGAGGCGCGGCCGATACGACTTCTGGCTCTTCTGCTTCTGCTTCTGCTTCTGCTTCTGCTTCTGCTTCTGCTGGGGCAGCCTCTGATTGTTTCGCTTCTTCTTCAAGTTCTGGCGTTGCTTCCGCTTGCTCAGCAACCGCTTCGGTTTGCTGCTCTTCAGAAGGCGCTTCCACTGCTTCTTCTTTTACTGTTTCTTCAGTTTTTGGTTTTGGGCTTTGTTCTTCGTCACCAAAACCTAGCCACGAAAGTAATCCGCGCTTCTTTTTTTCCGTCATCTGGGGCTATCCTAGATTGTTCTTTTATCTATTAATGACTCTTTTTTGACAAGATTATTATCTGTCTAAAAAAGGCTAATGACAAAGTTCTGAAAACTTTCCGATTAGGTAATTCTAATCTTATTAGTGTTACACTCTGTCATCTTGAATATTCTGGGCTGTATCCAAGCTCCAAGCTCATTGCTTGGGCGATTAGATATAGTATCACTTTATTAGCGGTCAAAAAATCTATGGTAAGACGTCGCCAGCAAAACTCATCACAAAAAAAGCCAACAACGGGCTTTGTTCGCATTATTAGTGGCTTATGGAGAGGCAGAAAACTTCCTGTACACGATGCTGAAGGCTTACGCCCCACGACCGATCGCGTCAAAGAAACGCTGTTTAACTGGTTAGCTCAAGATGTACCACAGGCAAAATGTCTCGACTTGTTTGCTGGCTCTGGCGGCTTGGGATTTGAGTCAGCTTCACGCCAAGCAGAGCAAGTGACCATGGTTGAGCTAAACCCACAAGCTTTCCAACAGTTACAAAAGAATGTTGCCTCTCTTAACGCGAACAACATCCAAGTGGTAAATACCGACGCACTGAGTTTTTTGAAGCAACCGGGTTCTGCTCACCATGTGGTGTTTATTGACCCACCGTTTCGCAAAGGTCTATTGGATGAGACCGTGGCTCTGCTAGAACAAAATGGCTGGCTCGCGGAAGATGCGATGATTTATATTGAAACAGAAAAAGAACTCAATATTGCCGACTTACCAGAAAACTGGCAATTACATCGAGAAAAAACAGCAGGCCAAGTGAGCTATCGTCTGTACGAACGTACCTCCGCATAACGCCTCGATTTAAAAGGATACTTAAATGAAAGCACTAATTATGCTGGCCAAAGCGGCTATCGCCTTTGTTTGGTTAGTATTAATCCTAAATATTTTTATGCCCTTTCCCGGCAATGCCGCGATTGCGCTTTACATCATGACCGCTTTTTTGTTCATCATGCACGGTTTACAAATGGCCATCTTCATTGGTGCATTTGGCGACAAAATAAAAATGAGTAGTTGGGAAAAATATTCAATACTGATTTTTGGTATTTTTGCCCTACTCGATATTCGTCGTAAACACATGATGTAATCGCTCAGATACGAAAAAGCCGCTCTTGTGAGCGGCTTTTTTCTGCGTTTCGTTCGTCACCCAATGTAACTTTTTACACCATCTAAGAACATTTGAGTGGAGATCATCACCAGTAACAAGCCCATTAAGCGTTCTACCGCCTTCAAGCCACGTTCACCCAACAAGCGATTAAAGAAGCCATAAAACATCAGTATAAAAAATGTTGCGCCCCACGCAATTACGACTGATGCTGACATTTCCAACATTTTCTCTGGATGTTGCGAAGACAGTAAAAGCAAGGCTGCAATCACTGAAGGGCCCGCGATCATAGGAATGGCCATCGGAACAATAAAGGGCTCCTCGCCTGCTGCCAGTCCAGTGATGCTGCCAGCACTCGGGAAAATCATCTTAATCGCAATAATGAAGAGAATAATGCCACCTGAAATGCTGAGCGTTTCTGGCTGGACATGCAAAAAACTTAAGATGCTTTGTCCTGCAAACAGAAACAACATCAAAATCAGTAAGGCAAACAGTAGTTCACGAATCAATACCTTACGACGACGCTTGGGATCGATATGTTTGAGAATAGACAACACAATCGGCAAGTTACCGAGAGGGTCCATGATTAGAAACAGCATGGTCGCTGCAGAAAGAATGTCCATATTCTGGCCTCACCTAAAAAATGGCGGCCAGTGTATAGCAAACTGACAACATGAGTATATGACTGAGGGCGAAAACACCATATTCACCCTCGATCTTAGCCGCCGTTTAGTGATTGCAAACTCGCGCCATATTGACCACAAACTTACCTTCAAGCTCACGAATTTTGTCGCGCTTGAGCAAAAATGCTAGTAATGCATCTAAGTCTAGATCATTCAGTTTACAGGTGTGAAAGCGAACGCTAGCGCCAAAGTGCTGTGTGAGGGCTTCGCGATCCATTGGTGTTTCTCTAAGTAGGTTTAGCAGCTCGTGAGCATGGATTTCACTCATTATTGACTCCAGTTATTAAGAACAATGCGTT
Organism: Vibrio sp. Vb1755; assembly: GCF_033338635.1. NCBI lineage: Bacteria > Pseudomonadati > Pseudomonadota > Gammaproteobacteria > Vibrionales > Vibrionaceae > Vibrio > Vibrio sp. Vb1755. Next base: position 24,262 of record NZ_JAWOTA010000031.1, read on the forward strand.
CAGTTTACTGAAATCCTCAAGAGCTGCTTTGACTTAAATTAGTAAATGATTGAGGCAACAATGAGGGCATGAGCAAAAAAGTAACTGCCACTCACCCACAAATAGGCGTGTTTCATCGGTTTTCGATAACCGTGTATCGCGTATGCCAGCGCCGAATAGATCAGAACTAAGGTTCCGCTAAAACCGATAGCATTGGCGTAACTCGGCACTTGTAACCAAACTTCACCGGCTGCCCAAGCAAGTTGAACCAGCATCATCCCCATGATCACAACAGGGAATACCAGAGAGTCGAGTTGAGGTAGCAACAAAAAGAACGCCACGATACTCGCTGCAAGCAGCAGGGCCAACAGCCACCAGACAATCTCACCATTAAGCTGCACCCAAAATGACTTGCTGTAGCATACCTGGGCAACCAGATAAGCCGTAAAATAGATTAGCTTACGAGTTTTAAACGAGTGCAGCGTATCTGCCACCATAGACACAATAAGCCCACCCGCAATCCAGTAGGTATATGTTGCGGATGCACCTTGAGTTAACACCAACACAAGAAGAAGTAGCAGAGTAAAGATTTTAAACACGAGGGATTGTGTCGGGTTAGCTTGCTTTGCTCCCAACACGGAATACACACCTGATAGCCCTATCGCCAGCCAACTCCACATGCAGTATACACCTTTTACTTAAACTCGCCGCTAGTCTAGGTAGACCAGTTTTGATGTAAAGACACAATCTACGAAAGTTGGATCTCGCTAGCGATTCGAAACATTTTGTAACCCTCAGCCTACGTAATAATAAAGCCGATGAGCCTGAATGATGCCACTAAACATTGGGGCCAAGCTTTGCTCATCAGCCGAACCCATCAAATCACACGACACAATAACCAACGCTTTCTAAAACTATTTAACTGAAAAACAGATAAGTGCTCCAGGTAAGCCGCCACTTCACAAACTGACGATTAAACCACCAGGATGTATGTAATGCAGGCAACAAGAATAAATAACAGACACAAAATAGAAAATAGTCTTAGTAGCGCCCTAAGAGAGGAGAAACTACTGATGACTAGGGGTAAAAACTAAGAAAACCGACCTTAATTCAGTAAAAAAAACATCAGACAAGAAAAGTAAGTCAATGATAAATAAAACCATAATTTCAATAACAGATAAAAGTGCGGACTTCATAAACCATAAAATCACTAAACTCTTTTGAAGCCCATATTTTCTCATAAGGTAAGAAAATCTCACTCCATGCTTTCGATTTGACGATGCAACCTCATAGCACATTTTTTAATTTTCTCAATTTTTGAGAAATACAGGCAAAATAAACACCCAACATACCATTCGAAACAAAAAACAATTACAAAGCCAACATCACAAACCATTTAATATTATAAAATCATACACTTAAAACAAAAAAGGCTAGAAATAAAACAATGTGAACACTTTAAATACAGCACAAAAAACATAGTTTCATTAGTCAGAATCACGTAAAACCAGACAAGTTAAGTGTGGTTTTTGAAAAGATTAACGAGCATATGTTGATCAAACCCCAAAAACAGTGCTATATTAAATTCATCGAGTTCATCAAAGATTAAGGGGTAGTGTTATGATTTCATCTTCTCAAAAACAAGGGCTGGTTATGATTGCAGTGGTTGTGGGTTTAATGACACTGCCAATGATGTACTAAACCAATGATTTAAAATAAAAAAGGACGCAAATGCGTCCTTTTTTATTTATCTGTATAGCTCTACTGAATGTGCTTAGATAAAATATCCCAGTGCATATAGTAGAAACCAAGAGCGGCCAGCGTAATCAACGTCATTAGCAAAATTGCTGTACGCCAAATAAAGCGAGAGCTTCTTGGTGTCAGCTCTTTTTCACAAGCATCACATGCCGCCATAAAGCCTTTACGATCATCCAGCTTGTAATCGTCTTCGTGCACCACTTTGTTACGCACGGTTGCGATGAATCGAAGCTTTGCTATCACGTCATGCGGTAAACGTTCTTCACAACTATTAATAAGTTGGTGCAACCCTTTCCCTTCTGCATGGTACTGAGTACGCAAAAGTTTTTCGATCGTTCGGGTACGCATGACTACTTTTTCAATATCTGACATCGTAACCCTCCTTACCAGACCCTTCCTATGTTCATTATTTTTATTCTTCTATAAATTTAGAGCTTTTTCGAGCCGTTAAGTGCAATTTTACTTTCAATTTGTGCCCTTGAGCTCATATAGCCTAACAAGTGAAAGCCGCTTCGTTCAGCTTTAGTGACTTCGCTTGCAGATGAAGCGACGATTTCATCGTGCATCATTAAGATAAATCGTGAAGTGCGCCGAATAATCTCCATATCCCTTTCATTAGATTATGAATAAGCTACCTCAACTCATCGTTTCGTCAGCGAGTTCTGTAGAATGGAACCCGATAAAACATTGGAGGTTAATATGCCAATCTCACTTATTGTCGCCCTATTCGCCCTTATTGCCTTGGGCGCGTGGGTGTTTTTCCGTTTTTATAGTAAGCACTATGTGGGCGAAGACGCTCCAGAGCAAAGCGCGCAGGTAACGGTTTTAGATAAACAAGCGATAGACATACCAAACGCACCACCAGGTCAAGACGATCAAGAGTATTGGATTTACGTTCAACGTGGTTCTATCGGTCCAAAGCGTGAATTCCAAATTGGAGTGCATTACTACCATGCACTCAACCCTGGAGATAAGGGAACACTGACCTATCGCGGCAACAAGTTCCTTCACTTCGCTATCAAACGTTAAGGCAGTAACCAACGAGTCTTGGCAGAACGAGAAAAGAGATAGCTCATCGCCAAGGCTCCAGCTCCACTTAGAACGATCCAGACTGGAATCACCCACGCAGGATGTCCTGTGTACCAACCGAACTCTTTCATCGGCCATAAGAAAATAGGGTGAAGTAAGTAAATCCCTAAGCTGTGCTGACTGATCACACTAACCACTTTTTGTACTTTTGGTGATAAGCCTTCACCAAAGTAACGCCCGATCATAAAAATCATCGAAGCCGCTAGAATCACATTCAGTGTTTTATAAGAGAGCCAGCGCCCAACCGTATACTTCTCCGCCTCTAAGCTATTTGTCACAACCATCGTAAAGGTCACTGCCAACGCCACGAGTCCTAGCCCAACAAATAAGGTCACCATAGAGCGATTCAAAGGTACCTTTTGAAATAAAACATACCCCAGTGGAAGGTAACCCATATAAAGCCACATCTGATTACTCCACGGGCCATCAATCTTGAACAAGAACAGTGTGCTGGTGAAAAGCCAAAATGCGAGATAGGTATACAAGACGTTGTCATCCACGTTGCGTACCATCCATTGAAACAGCGGAATCACAAAATACAGTGGTATAAAGTAATAGAAAAAGCCGAGATGGTAATACGTTGCGTGGAATGGGCTATTGCTTAATACCTCTTTTACGGTTTCAAAATCAAAGCCTTGAGAAGTCCAACCTGAAAGGTATGCATAAAACATCGACCAAATAAGAAATGGAACTAAAACTTTGCCCAAACGCCTTTTGATATAATACTTACCGTCAAATGGTCGAGTGTCACTGAGCATTAGCGCTCCGGTGATCAAAATAAAAACTGGCACTGCCCAGCGGGTTACGCTATTCACGCCTACCGCTGTCAGCCATTGGTCAAATGGAATCACTCCTAACTCATTTCGATACGGTGCCAAGACGTGAATGGCGATCACTGCTACCGCTGCGAAGCAGCGCAATAAATCAAAAAACAGAACCCTTTCTCTCATACCTTTCCCTACTTTGAGTCGCTTATCGTTTATAGCATAGGGTAAATCTCAACCAGTGAAATGGTTAACAATCTGTTTTTGCTTATTTTTAACTCAACAATGACCTACAACGGAGATTTCATCACCACTCTAATCACTTAACGAGAACCAAAAACCAAGCATCAGTATTCACTCTCGATGCCAAACCGACACAATCTGATTACAGCAAACGGCGCATAAGAAACAAAAATGGCTCCGATTTGGAGCCATTTATACCATCTACAGATAGCGATACTGGGGGTAGTTACGCAGTAGCAACATTAGCTTTTGGCAACTTAATTGAAATAAGCGTCGTCAGTGCCAAGAAAGCAAAAGAAACCCATAAGCACGCTGCAAGACCAGCCTCTTGGTAGATCCAACCCGATAATACCGTGCCAATCAAACGTCCCATCGCATTGGCCATGTAGTAAAAACCGACATCCAACGAGACGCCATCGCCTTTAGCGTAGCTCACTATCAAGTACGAGTGCAGCGAAGAGTTAATGGCAAACACAGCGCCAAAAATCATCAAACCTACCACAATCACCAATTCAGGCTGCCAACCGATTTGCACACCATAAGCAATACCAGCCGTAATTAACGCTAGGATTCCTGCCCACACCAATGCTGCACTACCATCAGGCACACGACCTTGCGCTTTGCCAGTAATACGCGGCGCAAAGCCTTGCACAAACCCATAAGCAATGACCCACGCTGCGAGAAAGCTACCAACCCACAAGTGATCCCAGCCAAACACGCTACCAAGATAAATAGGCAGAGCAACGACAAACCACACATCACGAGCACCAAACAAGAACATGCGTGCTGCGGATAAAATGTTTATCGATTCAGACTTGGAGAATATTTGGCGAAACTTAGGTTTACTCTTTGCTTTACCCATGTCCGCTTCTAGCCAGATCATGCTGCAAACAAACACTAATGTAAGTACACCCGCCATAATAAACATCGAGTTTTGAAAACCCACCCAAGACAGCAGCAAGCCACCAACAAAAAAGCCCGCTCCTTTGAGTGCATTCTTCGAGCCAGTCAAAATCGCTACCCATTTGTAGAGCGCACCTTGCTGTTCGTCTGGTACTAGCGTTTTAATCGCGCTCTTAGCACTCATTTTGTTCAGATCTTTGGCAATCCCCGACAGAGCTTGCGCTGCCATCACCCAAGGAATGGTCAGCCATGCATTTGGTACTGCGAGCATCAGCAACGCAAACACTTGCATCGCTAAACCAATGTTCATGGTTTTATTTAGGCCTAACCTTGCGCCCAACCAACCACCAACCAGGTTTGTCACCACACCAAAAAATTCATAGAAAAGAAACAGTGAGGCAATAGCTAACGTGGAATAACCTAAGTCATGAAAATAGAGCACCACCAGCATACGCAGTGCGCCATCGGTCACCGTAAAGTTCCAATAGTTAAACGTCACTAACATGTACTGACGAATACTTTTGCTTAATTGAGAAATCATATTGACCTCATATGTACAGCGATAGAAGCATTTAGATCATCATGTTCTAAATACTTTCTAACCTGTACAGCAACATTGACCAATATAATGTTGCTGTGATTTTTAAAAAATGCCCCAACATCAATAAAAAGCAAAATACACCTTAAAAACAATGCATTAGTTAATATTAATGGCTTTTTTTGTAAACAGTCGTATCCTGAAGAAGCTCGAATTTAGCTTTTGGATCATAATGAACCAAAAGCTATTTAAGCTGATCAAGCGTCTTGAGCCACGCGTTCGATGTACTCAACTTGCACAGGTTTTGTAAATGCACCAGGGCGCAATGCCTGCACTTCTCGCACGATATCTTCTAACTGCCATTCCTTTTCTAGGAGTAGGTGAGCAGCGAACAAACCTGTGCGCCCCGAACCACCCATACAATGCATCGCAATTTTGCCACCTTGAGCAAGAATCTCGTGCAGTTCCGGACTGGCTTGTTGCCACTTCGTCGCAAATTCTTCATTTGGTGCGCAGTCGTCTTCAATCTCGATCTGGAACCATTTCATACCCAGTTGCTGAGTGGCTTCACCCAATGCAGAGACATTCTTCGCAGCTAATTCACTATCATCTAATGCAGTAACGACCGCTTGAACACCCTGCTCTTTCAACTGTTCTAACGACGCATGCAAATCGACACCTTTCGTTCCTGGGCACGGTGTTAAGATTAAAGCACCGGAGTCCAAATCTAATTGCCATGTAGGATGAGACATTGTGACCCCCTTTTAAGCCAAACCAACGTTACGAACCAGCTCTGCTGTGCGCGTTGCATAACCCATTTCGTTATCGTACCAAGCATAAATCTTAACCATACGAGAACCCACAACCATGGTTGATTGCGCATCAACGATGGTTGAACGTTGGTCGCCTTTATAATCGATAGAAACTAAAGGACGCTCTTCGAAGCCAAGGATGCCTTTCAAATCACCTTCAGATGCTTCTTTTAACAGTGCATTCACTTCTTCTGCTGTGGTATCACGCTTCACATCAAAAATGATGTCTGTTAACGATGCGTTTGCTAGAGGTACGCGAACCGCATGACCATTAATTTTGTCTTTTAATTCTGGGAAAATTTCGACAATCGCCTTCGCGCTACCCGTCGTAGTCGGGATAAGGCTCATGCCGCATGCTCTTGCACGGCGTAGATCTTTGTGTGGCGCATCCAAAATAGTTTGCGTATTCGTCAGGTCGTGAATGGTCGTAAAAGAAGATTGTTCGATACCCAATTTCTCATGAATGACTTTAACCACAGGTGCGATACAGTTAGTCGTACACGAAGCTGCTGTCACGATACGATGTTTTTCAGGGTCGAAAATATGGTCGTTCACGCCCACCACAATGTTCGCGATACCTTCTTCTTTCACAGGTGCGCTTACCACGACACGTTTCACGCCTTGCTCTAGGTATTTGTTTAGGAATGATGTTTTGCGATGTACGCCTGTCGCTTCAATCACAACATCACAATCAGACCAGTTCACCGCATCGATATCGCGTTGTTGAGTCGTGGCGACACGCTTGCCGTTGATGACGAGCTCACTGCCTTCGACCTGAACTCCATGATGCCAACGACCTTGCACTGAATCGAATTCTAATAAGTGACCAAGCGTCGCGGCGTCACCTGCGACATCGTTGATTAACACAAACTCCAATTCTGGCCAATCAAATGCCGCTCGCAGCGCTAAGCGACCAATTCGGCCAAAGCCATTAATTCCTACTTTAATTGTCATAGTTTTACCCTCTAATCTTCTACCTTGAATCTCTATTCGCTGTTAACAGCAAGCCTCACGACTTTTATCGTGTAAGCGTGTGATGTCGTCTTGGTATTCCTGCTTCAAACAGTTTGATGCCACTAAGTCTTCAATTAACTTTCGCATCCAACCTGGCAATTGCTGTGATAACTCGTAATACACCCATTGCCCTTGGCGTTTATCCACCAAGATGCCACTGGACCGTAACTGAGCAAGATGACGAGAAACTTTCGGCTGGCTCTCTTGCAGAGCAAACGCCAAATCACCAACGCAAGTTTCACCTTCACGGGCCACGAGCATTAAACAACGTACGCGTGTTTCATCGGATAACAGCTTAAAAAACTGATGTGGAAGCATAATGAACATACCTATATATGGATATGCGTATATGTTTATTTAATTAAGATATATCGTCAAGAGGAAACCGTCCATCGTCATAAAAGTTTCACATCTAACGAACAGCTTGATTGTAAAGAGAGAGATTCAAAGAGATAAAAGATAAGACACGAAATTATGCAGTCGCGATGCTTTGACTCCAGCGAACCGCTTCACCTAAGGAGAGCTTCACTTCCTCTAAAGGCAACCCCAATTGCATCGTGATTTTTTCAACCCCTGACCAATCGGCACGCTCGTAGCACTCTTCGAGGGAAATAAGTGCACCATAAACCCCTTTGCGATGTAATAGCGCTTGTTGTACTGAATGACTAAGCGGTAACTGCCTAACTAAAGATTCCACCGAAAGATCCAACAGCGCATCTAGAATCGACAGCAAACCAACCATAAAACCTTGTTCGTTGAGGTGAGAGAAGGGCTGATAGCGCGACATCAATTGGCAAAATTGAGCTCGTTGCAATGAAAGGTGATACAGCTCTCGAGGCTTGTTACTGGAGATATACGATGCCACAACCAAAGAGACAAACTGCTTAAGGTTATCCTGGCCAAGATAAATCAATGCCTGACGAAAAGAGCTGATTTCGACAGCCAAATTCGGCGCTTGCGTATTTACAAAACGCAATAATTTATATGACAACGCGACATCTTGCGTAATGATGGACTCGATACGAGTAAAGTCAGGCTCAGGAGCACAAACTTCACGAAACAGTTGCAATGCCAACACTTGCTCAGGACTGACGTATTTAGTCTGCGAGACGAGTGGCTTGCTAAAAAAATAACCTTGGAAAAATTTAAAGCCAGCCGCTTTCGCTTGCTCAAACTCTTCTGCGGTTTCAACACGTTCTGCTAAAAAGTGGTATTTGACGCGTTTGGCAAGGTGTGTTGTGACAAGTTCACAGGCCTTTTCGAGCCCCATCGCCATAATGTCGAGCTTCACAATATGCACATATGGCAAAAAACGGCGCCATTCTGGTGTTAGGGTGAAGTCATCCAAAGCGATCAAGTAACCTTCTCGATAAAACTCACGAATCGCATCAAGAAGCTCATCCGTAGGTTGGCACGTTTCCAACACTTCGATGACAATTTTGTTTTTCGGCAAACTGCGCGGCAAACGTCGCACCAAACTTTGATGAGGAAAGTTAATAAAGCATCTTGAAGAGGCAATCACTGGGTTAGTACCCAGTGATAGGAAGTTTTCGACGATCAGTCGGTATGTCGCTCGATTTGAATCAATATGTGAAGGGTATGCGTTACTCTCCCCGTCTCGAAACAACAATTCATAACCCAGCGTCTGTCTTTTTCGGTTAAAGATCGGCTGGCGAGCGACATACGTTGTATTCATGCTAAAGAAGGACCTATAAATGGCTTATGACTTTGCAGCTGCTAATAATGCACCACAACCCATGAACATTGAACCGAATACTTTGTTTATTTTTCCCATGATTTTATCGGAGCGAATAAAGCGTCCCATTTGTGCTGCCAAGCTCGTGTAACCCAACATTACACACGCATCAATCACGACCGTAGTGACGCCAAGCACCAACAGTTGCGTGATTTGGTCTTTTGCCGGGTCAATAAACTGCGGGAACAACGCCACCAGAAAAACAATCGATTTAGGGTTGGTGAGGTTAATTAACACAGCCTTGTACAACAGCGCCGTGCCTGACATCTCGTTGTGGTTTTCAGCTGCGACTAAGCTTGATGTATCGCGCCATTTCTGAATCCCCAACCAAACCAGATAAGCGGCACCAACCCATTTAATGACAGAAAATGCGGTTGCTGACTGCGCGACAAGCGCACCAATACCCGCCCCCACCAGCGCGATGTGGATAACTAAACCAATTTGTAAGCCAATAATGGCACCCAGTGATTTACGGGTACCGTAACTCAAACCATTACTGATTGAGTTCACCGTGCCAGAGCCCGGAGCCAAACTAAAAACGATTGCTGTTACTACATAAGCTAACCAGACATGGGTATCCATTGCATTTCCTCACTAATTCTTCGATGATACATCGCGTAAACAACGTATCTTCAGGTAATCAACTAATGGCGACTAACCATTCACCTTTGACTTATACTCAAGAGACATTATTTGAGCAAGCAATTGGTGGTCCGATCGCAGCACTTTGGCAAACTCGCCAAGAGGGCTTTGTTAAAGGGACTGAGAAAAAGAACATTTACTGGTGCAAGCTAACCAACCCAGAGCATAAAAAAGCCGTGCTCATCGTAAATGGACGCATTGAGTCTTCCTGGAAATACCAAGAGCTGTTTTACGATCTCTACCGCCAAGGTTTCGATGTCTATTCCTTTGACCACCGCGGACAAGGTTTATCAGATCGTTTATTATCTGACTCAGATATGGGTCACGTCTATGACTTTACTGATTATATTGATGATATGGACATCGTCGTAAAAAAACACGACCTTAGCGAATATCAACAATGCTTCATCATCGCGCACTCTATGGGCGGCGCGATCGCCACACGTTACCTGCAAACTCACCCAGAACACCCTTTTACTGGTTTGATTCTAAGTGCGCCCATGTTTGGCATTAACCTGCCATGGTACCTATCACCAATAGCGATTCCGGTCACACAAATTATGTCAGCGGTATCGACTTTGCCACGCTATGCACCAGGACATCAGGCCTACTTCCCTAAGCCCTTTGAAGATAACCCACTTAGCCAAAGTTACGGCCGCTACCAATGGTTCCGAAACCTATATACGGAAAAACCGGAACTGCAAGTCGGTGGGCCAAGCACTCGCTGGGTTTGGCAAGGGCTCATGGCCGCTAAGCAGTGCTTTTTATTAACTCGCCAAGTCAAAATACCAGTAATCCTAATCCAAGCCGGAAACGATCGGATTGTTAGCAACCTCGCGCAAAAGCGTTTTATTGATAAATTGCGGAAAACCAACCCGCACGCGGAGCTGCTTTCTATCGAAGGCGCACAGCATGAAATCTTGTTCGAAACCGACAAGTATCGTAATCAAGCGCTCGATGCGATTTTCCGCTTTATGAATGACCCTAAATCGCCATCAAACGAACAAGCACAATAAGAACTCTAGGCGACCATTTCACGACTAAGATTAAAGAGGAAATGTCTACACATCGATTTACCCTCTTTTTCATCCTCATTTTGGCGTACACTGCTTGAACTTGGCTACTTTGACACTGTGTTTAACCGCATAGTGCTATGAGCCCAAGTTCCCCCGCATTCGGAGCAGTACGATCTAGTCAGTCTGCTGTACTCCGTTTGCAATTCACCTGTTCCACACTATCCAAACCGTTTACGAGGACTTCATGAGCACATCGCTACCTTGCAAAGAGATCACCAAAATCGTTGCCTCTGATCTGGATGGCACGTTACTCGCACCTAACCATCAGCTCAGTGCTTACTCAAAAGAGACGCTAAAAGCGCTGCATGAAAAGGGTTATACCTTTGTCTTTGCAACCGGCCGTCACCACGTAGACGTTGCGAGCATCCGTCGCCAAGTTGGCATTCCAGCTTATATGATCACGTCGAATGGTGCCCGAGTGCATGACCAGGAAGATCAGCTAATGTACAGCGAGAATGTCCCTGCGGAACTGGTACAAGGCGTGATCGACACGATCAAACATGATCAAGAAATACTTATTCACATGTATCAAAATGATAGCTGGTTGATGAACAAGGATGATGAAACGTTACGTGACTTCCACGATGAATTCACTTACGTCTTATTTGATGAAGACCGCGCCCCAACTGACGGTATTGCGAAAGTTTTCTTCACGCATCCTGGAGAAGACCACGAACGTTTGGTCGTATTTGAAAACAAACTACGTGAGCAGTTTGGTGATAAGCTGAACATCGCATTTTCAACGCCTTGGTGTTTGGAAGTAATGAGCGCTGGCGTGTCTAAAGGTCATGCTCTTGAAGCGGTAGCGAAAAAACTCGGCCTCACGTTAGAAAACTGCGTAGCATTTGGTGATGGCATGAATGACGTAGAAATGCTGTCGATGGCAGGTAAAGGGCTAGTTATGGGTACATCACACGAAAAAGTGATGAAAGCTCTACCAAATAATGAAGTAATTGGCAGCAATGCAGAAGATGCGGTTGCACACTACCTACAAGAACACTTGCTGTAAGCTTCAATACTCCAAATTATGAAGGGCTGCACATTCGCAGCCCTTTTCTTTTATCGCTGACTTGGCAGCTTCTCTTTGCCAAGAATCGCGTCCCATTCTTCTTCTGTCACGGGCATAATCGACAAGCGATTTCCACGTTTCACCAACGGCATGTTCTCAAGTTCTGGCATCGCTTTCATCACCGACAACGGAATCACTCGCGCCGTTTTACGTACAAACTCTACATCCACCATAATCCAACGCGGGTTGTCTGGGTCTGACTTTGGATCGTAATAATCGCTTTCGGGATCGAATTGGAAATGATCGGGATAGGCTTCTCTCACAACTTTAGCAATACCTGCCACGCCAACATGTTTACAAGAAGAGTGGTAAATCAGGACTAAATCGCCCACCTTCACTTGGTCACGCATCATATTGCGCGCCTGATAATTACGAACTCCCTCCCAACATGAAACCTTTTGGGTTCGAAGCGTGTCAATAGAAAAGGTATCTGGTTCAGTTTTAAATAACCAATATGCCATAATGCCATCCGATGCCGATTGAGTAACAATAATGAGGAAGATATAACATGAAGGCTTTGAAAAACCCAGTGGCGCTTGCCACCCTGCTGGTTCTGCAAGCATGTAGTTCACAGTCGCCACAATCTGGTGCCGCTGACCTAACCTCTCCACCAGCAACCTTAGATAAGCCTGAAACCATTCAACCTCAAACTTTTATGCTGCGCGGAAAAGTGATCGTCGGTCACGAGAGCCAATACATCATGCCTTGTGGCAGCGACAAGCAATATTGGTTGCAACTGTCACCACAGCAAATGCAACGAGCAATTCAGTTAAATAACGAGCCTTACCAGACCATGTATGGCGAGGTTATCGGCCACCTCAACCCACCGGGCATCGATGGGTTTTCTGCTGATTTCGATGCTAACTTTGTCGTGGAACAAGTGAACTTCCTCACAACGGAAAATCCAAACTGTTGTCAGCAACCAAACAAACCAACTCGCGTGTTTGGTAATGAGCCTTCTTGGTCGGCAAGCTTTGAGGCTAATGGACTAACATTCCAGCAAATCGGCAAACAAACCACAAAATTAGCGATTAAAAGCAGTCAGCTTCAACCTCGCCAGCGCACTTATCAACTACAAGATGGTGAGCTTCGCTTAACAGAAAACCTCTGCTCAGACACAATGAGCGATTCTTTGTATGGCTGGAAAGCAACACTAAAACATGATGGCGAGACGTATCAAGGTTGTGGTATGGCTGCAAACGTCGATGCAACGCTTGGCTGGGCTAATACCTATGTCGCGACCTCAACCCAATCACAAGGCTTTGAAGTACAAATGACCTTAAACCCAGACCATAGCGCCACAACAAAATACCGTTACGCCAATGGACAAGCACCATTAATCGAGCGTGGTTACTGGCAACAGTTAAGTCCGTATCAGGTTCAAGTTGTCATGACGCATCATCAACAGCAAAGGCTAATGTCAGAGCGACTGTTTACTCGAGAAGGCAATCAGCTCAAAGCGACCAAAGAAAAAGTCGGTAACTTGGTATACCCAATCGCCGATGGTGGTTTAGTCCTTTATCCTGCCACCGTTCGTGATGAAGGCATCATGCAACCAGCCGAAAAACGCACCAACAACCCCATCGGTAGTGCTGACGTCCCTTCTAGTGCAGAGTTTGATTCAAAAGTAGATGCCGCGGTGCGCAACTACTTCTTTATCCATCAAACCACCCCCAACAATAACCAATACCGTTGGCTAACTTACGACCTCAACAGCGATGGTAACGAAGAGCTATTGGTACAGTTGGATTGGTGTGGTTCCGGAGGCTGTACATTGCTGATATTTGAACATCACGAAAAGGAATGGCGATTTAATAGCCGCATTACACTAGTGCAAAGCCCGATTATGCTCGGCCAACAAACCTCTCATGGTTGGCGAGATCTGATTTTTAATGTCAGCGGTGGCGGAGCTAAAGCGGCTCAACACGTGATGCAATACACTGGGGTTAGCTACCCACTCAACCCAAGCATGGCGCCAACGGCAACGCCGAACCAAGTCAGTGGTGTGCGTCTGTTCTCTGATGGGATAAGCCCGGTGCGCGAAGGAGTTCGTCTGTAATGTCACAACCGTGTCCAACCTGCGGTTTTCAATTCAATTGTATGTGCTCGCTAATGCCGAAACTTACCAGTGAGCACAACATCCTGCTGTTAATGCATCCGAATGAACTGAAGCGTGATACTAATACCGGCCAGCTACTAGAGCAGTGCCAACTCAACATTGAGCGAGTAATCTGGGATCGCAAACAGCCACCAGCAGAATTGCTCACTCTATTAGCTGATCCGTCGCGGTATCCGGTGTTGCTCTTCCCCTGTGAAGAAAGTATCACACTCGAAGATGTGGTACTCCAAAGCCAGCAACAAACCAAAACTCCGCTGTTTATTATTTTGGATGCCACCTGGCAAGAGGCGCGCAAGATGATCAATAAGAGCCGTTGGTTAGAAGGTATCCCTACTATGGGATTGTCTGCGTCGGCGGACTCACAATATCAGCTGCGACGCAACCAACAACAAGGTAACTTGTGCACGTTTGAAGTCGCTGCACATTTGCTCGGGCAACTTGGAGAACAAAACAACCAACAACAAATGCAGCGCTTTTTTGCCCATTACCTCGCTCTGTTCCAAGCTGAAAAGAGTGGACACGCTCTTAAGCGTTAAACATTAAGCTCAGTAGAAGAACCAAAAAAAAACGCAGCCTACGCTGCGTTTTTTACGACAAGAAGTTTCACGTGAAACATCATTAAAACAGTCGAGTCGGCTCGCCAAGATAGTAACCCTGCAAATAATCCACCCCCATGTCTTGTGCAATGGTGCACACCTCCTGACTGTGGACGAACTCCGCCACCGTCTCCGCGTTAAACACCTGGCACAAACGCACCAACTGGGAAGCGATCTTGCGCTGTTTTAAGTCTTTATCAATATCACGAATCAAGCTGCCATCGAGCTTTATGACTTCTGGCTCCAACTTTAGGATTTCATCGATATTCGAATAGCCGGACCCAAAGTCATCAACAATGATACGCGCCCCTAAGCTTCTAAAATGACTGCACACTTCTATCATTCGGCCGTAGTCTTTGATCTGCTCAGATTCCAGCACTTCTAAACCAATTCGCCTTGGGTCATTTAGCTGGCTAATTTCATGCTCTAAAAGCATTAAAGTTTTATCACTGAGCAAATCTTGCGGCGATAAGTTTATAGAAAAGTCACCTTGCTTATCTCGCATGTAATGCAACGTAGAATGAATCATGTGCCGACTTAATCGAGTGTAAAGATGCGTATCAGAGATAATTGGCAGAAAACGCCCTGGCGCAATCACCGTTCCATCGGCTTCCAGAATACGAACCAAACATTCTTGGCTTGCCAATTTGTGGCTACCCGCATGCACAATAGGTTGGCTATAAGTGATGATATTCTGTTTGAGAATGGCTCTACTGACGCAACTTAGCCATCCAAGTTGCTCTTTACGCACATCCTCACTGACTTCAATATCTTTCGCATTACAGATATGGGTATTACTGCGTACACCGGAGCGCCTCGCTTCGATGCCTTTGAGTAAGAGCTCATCTACTGAAGCGGATGGAAAATCTCGACGACTCACTAAGCCGCCGCATAGCGAGATAGAAAGATAATCTATTTCACGTAGGCCAATTGGCTCAAAATTAGTTTGTTCTACCGCGTCAGCAAAACGCGTAAAGTGCTGTTTGATGGTCTCGCTGCTTTGATCAGCTTTAAATATGAACGCCCATTCACCAACCCCAATACTATAAAGCTGCAAAGCCGTTGGCATGCCGAAACGCTTTCGTAGTCGATTCGTAAAGTGCATTGAGAGATCTTTGAGTAATTGATCTCCCACTCGGTAGCCGTATTTTTCGTTGATATGACTAAAGTTAAGTAGCTTTAGAGTCAACAAATGCTCATCCAAATCGATGTTACTCAGCCGCTCTTGCAATGCGACCCGGTTTTGTAACCCCGTGCGACTGTCGCGTCGATAGCTTTCTTGTAACTTGCGCGTTTGGCGATCGAGTTGATATCCCATATGCGCGTTCATATGGTTGAGATCGCCGATCGCATTTCGAATCAAGCTAAACAACGGTGAAATAGAGGAGCTAACGGGCAACTTAGGCAAGTTCAATGTTTGCACTTCGTCTCCCTCTCGCATCGCTAAATACGTCAGGCTGTGATGAAGAATTTCGGGCTGACCAATACCACCATGCAGTTCCCCCATACAGTAACTACCAAACGTCGTCGCAATATCTTTGAATGCTTGGACTTCGTCGCTGCTGTCAATAAAGTCTAACCGTGACGCGCAGTTAAAAATCATCACGACTTCAGGTTGGTGCATGGCTAACTCAACCACACCATGCCGCACTTGCTCGAGCGTTAACGAGGGATGGTTATAGCAAAATTGCACTTCGTCACCAAGACACCAGGGCCTGTCGAAGCTCATACTGCCATCAGCGTGTAGCTCCGTTACCGTACAAACTTCCTTTCGCCCTAAGCTTTCTCGATACAAAGGAAAGCTGAGCAGTTGACTCAGCGTCACATCATGGCCATCCGCCAAGTAACGCTTGTATACGTCCAGCGCTTTCTTCTCACCTAAACAATACAAGCGCGTTCCTTTTGCATGAGTGACTTTGTGTGGCATGCCAATCGGGTTCCACTCCGAATACGCATCAGTCCATAGCTTCAAAGTATCACTGTGCAAAGCTACGGCAACCACAGCGTTATCGTAAACTCGGTTTTGATATAGCACCCAGCAGCCATCGTCAATACTCTGCGCCAACCCTCCAGAAATCACTACTTCTTCACTGGCAAAGGTTTGAAACAAGGGATAGTCACGTCGTTCAATTTGCACAGCAAAGCTGAGGATCACCTGTGAATTATGCTGCATTAGAAGAGAGCGCTTGAGCTCCCCGCCATCAATGTCAGGGGAGTAAGAGTATGTTTGTACCGCAGAAGTCAGCGTGGTTTGCTCAAATTCAATCACACTCACTAGGCAACCAGAGGTAAATATCTCCCCTTCCAGAATTACATTACGCGTACTATGCCCCATAACATGAGCATTCGGCAGCGACGACAAAACGGCGTCTGCAAGTGTGGTCGTAAATTCGCGCGATTGCGTCGACAATATTTGTACTAAATATTGTTTATCTGAGGAAATTGGAAAAGTGACTAAAAAGTCATTCAGTTGACTGACATCGTGAACCAGTTTTGAAAAAGCTCGCATGGACCTACCACTGCCGTAACACTATCTTCACCACGACGTGTGGCGTTACTATTTTTATTTAATAGAGAATAATTTACGTGGCTTTGCGCTGCTTTTCTAGACACAAAATGAGATTAGAATGGATTAATGCGAAAGCAATTAAAAAAGTGTGAGTAACGGCTGCAAACTATTGATTTCAATATCAGGTAAAGTACGTGTTTTTGAATGGTTAATGACATTTTTATTCATATCATTAAACCAACAGGCTGCAAAACCAGCCAACTTTGCACCATGCACATCCGTGGTTAGGTGATCACCGACATGCAGAATATTCTCCGCAGGGATATCCAAGAATCGCTTCGCTTTAGTAAACATATCGGTTGCGGGTTTCGCCAATCCATCTGGTCCTGCTTTAAGTACCTGTTGGAAATAAGGCGTAAGACCGATGCGGTCTAAATCCACATTACCGTTGGTGATTGCCACCAACGGGATGTGCTGCGCGAGTTCCTCCAGTACATCGAGGCTTTGCTGCGGCACTTCAAAACGGTTACGCCAGTCCAACGCAACGTCTACTGCGGCTTTCGCAGCGGCATGTGCTGCGTCTTCGTCGTAGCCTACTTGGGAGAAAGCTTGCTGAAGTTGCACTAAACGCCATAAAGTGACATCGCTCTTCAGCTCGGGTTGTTGCTGCACAACACGTTGTTTGAGAGCAAACCAATCCGCTTTGTTCATATGAGCAACCGCTGGATGATGGTGCTTGAGCCAAGATAACAACTCACGCTCCATGCGAACTATCACAGGATAGTTGTCATAGAGGGTATCATCTAGGTCAAAGGTCATTGCCTTAATAGGCTCGATACGGCGATAAAATTTCATACTTCGGCTCACTCCCCGTTCTTTTTACGTGCGCGTGGGTGGGCTTGGTCGTAGGCTTGCGCCAAATGTTGGAAATCCAAGTGCGTGTAGATTTGGGTCGTCGAAATGTTCTCGTGCCCTAAAAGCTCCTGCACCGCACGTAAGTTATTGCTTGATTCGAGCATATGTGTCGCAAATGAGTGACGCAATTTATGCGGACTAATATGGCTTGCGACAGACTGTTTCTGCCCCCATTCAGCCATGCGCTTTTGCACGCTACGATGCGAAATACGCGTTCCGAGCTTAGATACAAACAAGGCGGGCTCACCTGGAGCGGCTAAATCACCACGAACGCGTAACCACTTCCCGACCCACTCGGTTGCCATCCCAGAGAACGGTACTTTACGTTCTTTATCGCCTTTACCAATAACACGAAGCTCACCACTACGCAGTTGTACATCACGTACATCCACACCCACCAACTCAGCCAAACGTAAACCGGCGCCGTACATCAGCTCCATCATGGCGCGATCGCGCACAGCCAACGGGTCGTCCTCGTTGACTTCAAGTAATTGGCTCACTTCGTCAACATCGAGGTTTTTGGGCAACGGGCGTTTTTTGCGAGGTGCTGAAACCCCTTTGGCTGGGTTAGCCGACATCTCGCCACGCAGAATAAGGAAATCGAAAAAGCTACGCAGCGATGAGAGTCGCGTTGCCAAACTGCTGGCTTTCATGCCTTCTCGCATGCCCTTACCTGCTAATTGGCGCACCCAACCAGCATCCACTTGAGACCAATCTTTGAGCCCCATTTCAGCTAAGTGCTGCGCCATAGTTTCTAGCTGCTGTTTGTAATTGCGCTGAGTATGTAGGCTAAGCCCCTTTTCGCTTCGTAAGAATTCATAGAAGCGCTCAAGAGGCTTTTGCAAACTATTTGGCAGAGGAGTGTTGGGAGTTGTCGTCATCGTAACTTTGCCATACCAGTGTTTGAGCGAGATGTGCCACTACTAATGATAGGTGACGCAAAAACAAGGTATCCATATCTGGCTGAAAATGGCCGCCATCTTCACTAGAAAAAGCAAGCACGCCCAGTGTTTGCTGTTTCACGAGCGGCAGTACCACATAGGACCCCATTTCCGGCACTTCCATGTTGCCAAACAAAGCTTCACGATCTACTTTGCGAAGACGTCCTAAGTACGCATCTTTGCCATTTAAGTGAGTGGTCGCAAAGCGTTGATAACTTTCCTTACTCAATTGAATCGATGCGTCGCATTGACTAAACAATCGAACAAACGCACGTAAGCCCAGCGCCTTGGCTTTCTCTTCGATAGAATGAATGACTTGTTTAAAGTCACCACATTTTAGAATCTGCCCCTGCAAATCCATAAATTCGTAAAAGGTCCGATCATTGTTCGCAGCAAGCGACATTAGTGTAGTGATCTCTTCCTCTAACTCTTCAATGCGCTGACGTTGGCGATTCATTTGGATGTGTACCAAAGATACCGCGCCTAAGTCTGAGTGTGGGAAAGATAAACGATCCACAAGCTCCGGACGTTGCACAAAAAAGTCTGGATGATCTTTGAGGTACTCGGCCACTACTTCAGCCGTTAAGGCATCTGCTTCTACTTGAGACAAACCGTTTCCTTTTTCTTCAACTAGCAAGACAATTGACCATCAAATACATGCGTTGTAGGACCGGTCATAAACAACGGCTTGCCAGGACCTTGCCATGCAATTCGCAATTCACCACCAGGTAGAGAAACCTTAACGTTTTCATCCAACAAGCCCTGCAGAATCCCAACCGCGACTGCCGCGCATGCACCACTACCACAAGCTTGTGTCTCTCCTGCGCCTCGCTCGTAAACTCGAAGACGAATATGGTCACGACTCATCACCTGCATAAAGCCAGCGTTGACGCGCTCTGGGAAACGCTCATGCGACTCAAGCAGCGGACCGAGAGTTTCCACTTCTGCCGTATCCACATCGTCGACCACGGTCACTACGTGCGGGTTACCCATGCTCACAGCACCACAAAACAAGGTATTGTCGCCTGCTCGCATGATGTAAGTTTTCTCTTTTTGCTTCGCTTTGAAAGGAATTTTGTTCGGTTCAAACTCTGGCACGCCCATGTTGACCGTCACTTCCCCATCATCTTCGATGTTGAGAATCATCTTTCCTTTCTTGGTGCTCACGCTGATGCTGTATTTATTGGTCAGCCCCTTCAAGCGAACAAAGCGGGCAAAACAGCGTGCACCGTTACCACACTGTTCAACTTCACTACCATCGGCATTAAAAATCCGATAATGGAAGTCGGTTTCAGGGTCGTAAGGGGCCTCTACCACAAGCAATTGGTCAAAACCAACGCCAGTATGACGATCCGCCAAGCGGCGGATCAGGTCTTGCGAGAAAAACACGTTCTGGGTAATACAGTCGACGACCATGAAGTCGTTGCCCAAACCGTGCATTTTGGAAAAGTGGAAATGCATTTGTTGTGTGTTACTCCGGTAGAATCTGTTCCAGCTGCCACAAACTGGTCAGCTCCTCACGCTGGCGAACTAAGTGGCTTTGTTTACCGTCCACCATCACTTCTGCCGCTCGGGTACGAGTATTGTAGTTCGAAGACATCACAAAACCATAGGCACCTGCTGAACGAACCGCGAGTAGATCACCTTCTTGCAAAACGAGTGCGCGATCTTTACCCAAGAAGTCGCCGGTTTCACAAATAGGACCAACCAAGTCGTAAGTCTGAGCTTCACCCTTTCGCGGTGAAACTGGCACAATATCTTGCCATGCTTGGTATAGCGCAGGACGCATCAAGTCGTTCATTGCAGCGTCGATAATCGCAAAGTTTTTATGCTCAGTATGTTTTAAAAACTCAACACGCGTTAGCAAGATACCTGCGTTCGCAGCAATTGCACGGCCTGGCTCAAAGATCAGCTCCAAGTCTTGGTGATTTTCAAGACGGCCTAGTAACGCTTTGGCGTAATCAGAAGGCTGAGGTGGTAATTCATCACGATAGACCACACCCAAACCACCGCCGACATCAAGGTGACGAATGTTAATGCCTTGCGCTTTTAAATCATCAATCAGAGCTAATAAACGGTCTGTCGCGTCGATAAATGGGTCTATATTGGTCAGCTGAGAACCAATGTGGCAGTCGATGCCTTGCACATTCAAGTTCGGCAGGCTTTGCGCGAATTTATAAACATCTGGCGCACGATCAAACGCAATGCCGAATTTATTGTCGCGAAGACCAGTCGAAATGTAAGGGTGTGTTTTAGCGTCGACATCTGGATTGATACGCAGAGAAATTGGCGCAATCACACCAAGCTCACCCGCAACCTTGTTCAAACGTTCTAGCTCTGGCTCAGATTCAACGTTGAAACATTTGATACCTAGCTCAAGAGCGCGCTTCATCTCTGCCGGTGTTTTACCAACACCAGAGAAAACGACTTTTTTCGGATCACCGCCTGCGGCAATCACACGCTCAAGTTCACCACCCGACACGATGTCAAAACCCGATCCCAAACGCGCTAGCGTGTTCAATACGCCTAAGTTTGAGTTGGCTTTCACCGCGTAGCAAACCAGGTGAGGATGCTGACCCACAGCACTATCAAACGCCTTCCAATGGCGCTCTAGCGTGGCTCGAGAATATACGTAAAGAGGAGTGCCATATTGCTCTGCAAGAGCTTGAAGTGGGACGTCTTCGGCCCAAAGCTGGCCATCATCCTGATAGTTGAAGTAATCCAAAATTCGCTTCCCTTATTTTATTCGACTGCTGAAACCTAATTTCACCCTAAGGTGCGGTTATTTATTGTGATTGCTCATTCTGTTGAGTGTCATCTGGAATGTATAGTGAGCCAGACTGACCACACCCCGCTAAGGTCGCGGCAACCATCACAAACAACACAGTAACTAATTTTTTCATTTCGCATATCGTGATTATTGAATCAATGCCCCCTATAATCGCACCACACTCAGGAAAAGCAATAGGATAGACGGATGAACGATACTGAATTTCATCAACTGGTGGATGCGCAGATGCAAATCATCGAAGAATCCATCGATGATTCAGGCGCAGACATTGATTACGAAGTCACTGGCAACGTAATGACATTGGAATTTGAAGACCGCAGCCAAATCATCATTAATCGCCAAGAGCCGATGCATGAGATCTGGCTAGCGTCCAAATCTGGTGGTTTCCACTTCAAACTTATTGAAGGTAAATGGACCTGCTCAAAAACGGGTATGGAGCTATTTGAAATGGTGAAGCAAGAGTGTGAAAAGCACGCAGGCGAAGCCATTGATTGGGCATAATTCTGGTCAATCGTCACCAAAACAAAAAGAGCACCGAAGTGCTCTTTTTGTTTATTGATACGGGTTTAATTACGCATTCACAGTTTTGGTCGGGCGGCTCGGTGAACAACCGTCATTACGGTAAGGAATGATATACGCATTCCCCTCTTCAGGGTGAATAATTTGATAGTACTGAGGCAGGTTAAAGTTAATAAACTTAGACGCGACGCGACTATCGTCTTTTACCGACGTGTAGAAGCTGTTTACAGACGAAATCATTTCATCTTTGGAGCCACTAAATTGGTGATACACTTCCACTTGATTTGACTCATCCAACACATAAATATTGAAGCCATCTTCGTTATCTTCAAAGAAGAACTGCACTAGACCTTCACTGGCAAACCCATCCACCGCTTCCGGCATTTGATATTCTTGCTCACGATCGAGCATTAACAGCGGCGAGCCTTTGAGTTTGTTAGTAGAAATGCTGCGGTAGAAATCGATGGAATTTTCTAGCTTTTGCACCGACACACCACGACGTTCAAAGAACAACCCATAAGTCTGGTTACCAAGACGCATCGCTTTAAAGCGGCGGCGTTTCTCTTGCTCTACTGGTTTCAAGCGTAAGTCGATACATTCAGCTAAAAGCTGGTAAACCATATTACGCATCACACCACGCATGTTCTTCGCATAGCAGAACACATCCACTGATTCTGGTGGCAACGCATCTTGGTGCATTTTGCCCAAAATGGTTTTCAGTGCATCCAGCATCGCCGTTTCCCCTTTGAAATGCAGCGTACGCACTTCATGCCAAGAGTTACGGTAAACAAGGTCAACACTGCCGACTAAATTTTTATGTTCTGGACCAAAGCTAAAAATATCGGTGTTCTTAACATCCACTTTCAACGAACGACCAGAAAGTTCAGACGTCGGATCATTTTCAAAGTTGATGAACATCGCAAGCTGGCTTATTTCACAAGGACTCGCTAGCGCCTGCATAGATGGACGACGCTTACGCAACGCAAAAGTATTTCGTAAGTCACTCACCATTTGGTAAAACTTATCAATATCTAGCTGCGCTTCACGTACCACGGCATGTAAACGAGTCGATTCAGTGATCAAGCCATTGAAGAATGCCCAAGCAACCAATTTACTCAAGTATTCATGATGCTCTAGATATGGTTGCCCCAAAATGCGGTGCGCAATAAGTGGTTGTTTATAGAGGTACCAACCAGACTTGTTCACTCCCCCTTTTTTCACTTCGATAAAGCTCAAGTCAGGCTCGTGCAGATCAGGTGAAATCTGTGGGTTTAGTAACGTTACTTTGCCCGGCAATACTTCAAAAGCCGCGTAAAGTTTACGGGCCAAAATACTGATGTCTTGCGGACTGATAGCAGAAGTGATGTCGTTACGACGCGCAAATTGAATCAAGTTACGGTAGCTTTGCATCAACGCATCCAGCAATGCATGATGTACCACCTTTACTTGTTCAACCTTCCAATTACGGCGGTCATCGAGCTCTGCAACGACACTGGCATCCCAATTCCATTTTGCAATCATATCGCTCAGTGCTTCACGACGCCAAGCTACTGAGCCAATATTCGGCTCACGAGATAGTTTTTCATGGGTTTTGAGATAGAAACAGCGACGCACCAAATCCAAACGTGTATCGTCTTGAATTCGCTCTAAGTAACGGGTTACTTTTTCCAACATTAAGTAGTACGCATCCATGCCATAGAGGTCAGGCTCATGGGCAAAGAAACGACGCTTAGTGTCGATACTTAACAATTGAGTATGCGGGTATTCCCACGAGTAAGCTTCTAGCAAGATGGCTTTTAATACCGATTTGTAGGGAGAGTCGATGCTTTTGTATAACTGCCACAAGTTCGAGCCGAAGTATTCTTCAGCAGGAATGCAGTTCAATTTACCAAAGTCGATCCATTCACTACAGTCGATGTAACCATCACTGCACAGTTGAGAAACGTACTCGTCGTAACACTCTTCCATTTCTGGCGGCACGATTTGCCATAACAAACGCTGTCCGGCAATACGCACCGCACTACGATAGAATTCATCTAGCAAAAGTAAGTGCTGAGATGAACCACAGTTATCACCTGTCATCTCCTCAGAATGATTGCTTCTAAAGCGCTCTTTATCCATTAAGAAAAAGTTCGCTTCCACGCCTTTGCTTTGTGCCCAATCCGTGATGAGTAAGCATTTATTGGTCAATAACTCGCGTTCGTCACAATCCATATCGGGCGAGATACACACCCAAATATCCAAATCACTGGAAGTACTTTGACCAATCGAGGAGGTACTGCCCATGGTGTATAAACCCAATATAGCGGGCTTTTCTACCGTCTTGAGCGGCTGACCAATGGCAAGTTGAATATCATCTATGAATTGTTGCTGAATGCTATTTAGTTCAAGCCCATGCACACCAAACGGGACATCGGCATCATAATAGCCAGGAATTACAGGATGGTTGTAGTTCAACAAGGCAGGAATCAAGTGGAAGACTTGCTGGCTTTGCGAATCCATAAGCGCCAACGCGCGATCAACTCGCTGCTGATTCAAATTATCTAGTCGCTGGATGATTTTTTGGGTGTAAGCCTGCAAGGGGAATTCCTTGGTTGAACAATCACGAAAATCTGCTGACGTTTTAAACCAAAATGGCTTAAAAACGTGATCAATTTAACACTTTTATTGGTGCGGGTAAAGCTTCACGCCCGCGTATCACTCTGGATACAAAACCATACTTTAGTCACAAAATTAATCGCGCGGTAGTGTCGCTCTTATTACCTATTACTAATAATAGTCCTTAGTCTAATTGAGAATCCAGTCACACTATTTTCATAACGTCATGTAATTCCATTCATAGCCTTCAGAGATAACGAACTAACAGTAAGCATTTCTTGATGAGAATGGTAGGATAAACCCAAATCCAAACAGCATTGAGAAGATCATGACACAATCCACACCGATTCGCATTGCAACTCGAAAAAGCCCTCTTGCTTTATGGCAAGCTTACTTTGTTAAAGACGCCCTTCAAGCCGCTCACCCTGGCTTGGAAGTCGAGTTAGTAACCATGGTGACCAAAGGTGACGTGATTTTAGATACACCACTAGCAAAAGTTGGCGGCAAAGGCTTGTTCGTAAAAGAGCTTGAAATCGCGATGCTAGAAGGACGTGCAGACCTCGCCGTTCACTCAATGAAAGACGTACCCGTCGATTTCCCAGAAGGCCTTGGCCTCGTGACCATTTGTGAGCGTGAAGATCCTCGTGATGCCTTCGTCTCTAATACCTATAGCCACATTGATGAGCTCCCTCAAGGTGCTGTGGTTGGTACTTGCAGTTTGCGCCGTCAATGCCAACTGAAAGAATATCGTCCGGACATCATCATCAAAGAGCTTCGCGGTAATGTGGGCACTCGCCTTGGTAAGTTAGATGCGGGTGAGTATGATGCAATCATTCTTGCTGCGGCTGGCCTCAAACGATTGAAGCTTGAAGAACGCATTCGTAGCTTTATCGAACCAGAGCAATCACTACCAGCGGTAGGCCAAGGTGCTGTCGGTATTGAGTGCCGCCTTGACGATGAAAGACTGCTTAAGCTGCTTGAGCCACTTAACCACCAAGACACCGTAGACCGCGTTTTGTGTGAGCGCGCAATGAACCTTACGCTAGAAGGCGGCTGTCAGGTACCTATCGGCAGCTATGCCCTGCTAGACGGCGACAACATTTGGCTACGCGCATTAGTTGGCGAACCAGATGGCAGCGAAATTGTGCGTGGTGAAATTCGTGGCCATCGTAAAGATTGCGAAGCATTAGGAGTGCAGCTAGCCAATGAGCTGCTAGATAACGGCGCTCGTGAAATCCTAACTAAGCTGTACGCAGATCACGAATAACCATGGCAGTGTTGGTCACTCGGCCGGGAGAGCAAGGCAACGCGCTTTGCTCTCTGCTCGAAAGGCACGGCATTTCCGCATATCACCATCCTCTGATCGACATTGTCGCCGATCTCACGGACACGCACCTCTCTAAACATCTACATCAAGCTCAAATTGTTATCGCTGTTAGTCGACATGCAGTGCAATGTGCACAGCAAATCTTAGCCAGCAACGGGATGTCATGGCCGAAACAAGCTATTTACCTTGCCGTTGGTCAAAAAACAGCACACTATTTAAGCAAATGTACCCAACAGAAAGTACACTATCCCCAAGTCAGTGATAGTGAACACTTATTGCGACTGCCAGAGCTCAACAATGTGGCACAACAACAAGTTCTTATCCTTCGTGGTAACGGCGGAAGAGAGCTGATCAAAGATGCATTGGTGAGGCGTGGCGCAAAAGTTCACTATAGTGAGACTTACAAGAGAGAATTCATCCCATTCGATCCAGTAAGCTGTATCTCACTATGGAAAAACCTACAAATTAACCAGATTATTGTCACCAGTGGTGAACAACTGGATTATTTGTGCAGCCAATTGACGTCGGAGCAATTGACTTGGCTTAATCAACAAGAGTTGTATATCCCCAGTCAGCGTATCGCTGACATCGCAATTCAAAGGGGGTTCACTCGCGTGAGATGCACGGGAAGCGCATCCAACCAAGAATTACTGGCGGCTCTCCAGCCCTAGCTACACAGGATATAGGCATGACAAGTAAAAATAACGACCAAAAAAATAACGATAAAAACCTTTCCGAAGAAACCTCATCGGCACCGCTAGTCGAAAAAACCACATCGCAGCAGGATGCGGACCTTAAAAAAGAGCAACCACAAGCGGCCGAGCCCCCAAAAACAGCAGAGCCAACCAAAGTCGAGTTTGAAGAAAAACAAGGTAAACGTGGTGTCAAACTAGGTACGGTCGCTATCATCTTATCGATTATTTTTGGCGGTGGCCTCGCGTACAAGCTGCATCAACAGCAAGCCGATTACCAAGCGCAGATCGCCCAACTAAAAAGTCAGCTAGAAAGCACTCAAGCTTCCATGAAGCAAGAACTCAGCCGGGTACAAGAAGAAACCATCGAGAAAGCAACAACCGTGACACACAAAGCGGAAGTGGTACTTGGACAGCAACAGAAGAGCATTGAAAGCTTACAGCTCGCCGTTGCCGATGTGAAAGGTCGTCGACCAAACGACTGGCTATTAGCGGAAGCCGATTACCTTGTCAAATTAGCTGGTCGTAAATTGTTCTTAGAGCACGATGTAGAAAGCGCGACTCAACTGATGGAAAGTGCAGACCAACGCATTGCAGCACTGAATGACCCTAGCCTCGTCAAACTACGTAAAGCAATGGCGAACGATATCACCAAACTTCGCACGATCCCGCTAATTGACCGTGATGGATTGGTACTACGCTTAACTGCCCTACAACAGCAAGTAGACAAGCTCCCTCTCGCCAATGCACTGCTACCTGAAGCTGAAGCCGTAGAAAACACTGAAGTGTCTGAAGATATCGCAAACTGGCAAGATAACTTAATGACCTCTTTGAAGGACTTTTCAGAAAACTTCATTACCTTCCGCACGCGCGATGGTAACGTCATTCCACTGCTTTCTCCTGAGCAACACTTTTACCTGAAAGAAAACATCAAAGCCAAATTGGAAACGGCAATAAAAGCGGTGTACCAAGAACAAGGTGAAATTTACACCACATCTCTAAAAACAGCCGACAAATGGGCATTAGCTTTCTTCAACCAAGACGATAATTCTGTTAAAGAGTTCAACAAAACGGTTAACCTACTAAGTCAGCAAAATATTCAAGTGGAATACCCAACAAAACTGCAAAGTCAGTCTCAACTATCAGATGTCATCCGTGAACGCCTACGTCGTGAAGTCACAACGATGACAGGCATGGAGGATAAGTAATGTTTCGTCTTATTTTCCTATTTGTTGTACTAGGCGCAGGACTATTTGTTGGCACCCAGTTTTCTGGTCAGCAAGGCTATGTACTCATCTCCATTGCCGAGAAAACGATCGAGATGAGCGTAACGACATTAGTGGTTTTCGTTATCGCTGCACTCGCAGGTCTTTTTCTGCTTGAGTACCTGATTAAGAAGTTAGTTTATGCTAGTTCTACAACATGGAACTACTTCAGTGTTCGCAAAATGCGCCATTCCCGCCGATACACCAATGAAGGCATTATTAAACTTCTAGAAGGTGACTGGAAAGGTGCTGAGAAGAAAGTAACTCGCTGGGCAAATCATCACGATATGCCGCTGCTTTGCTACTTGGTTGCGTCTGAAGCCGCACAAGGCCAAGGTGATAAAGCAAAACGAGATCACTATCTAGAGCTAGCGAGCCAACAAGAGAACGCTCATCTCGCAGTAGAACTGACTCGAGCGAAACAATTTATCCGCGACAACGAGTTCGAGTCCGCTTTCGATACCTTGCAATCGTTAAAAAGTCAGTATGCGAGTAACTCTATTGTATTGAACTTGCTGAAAACAACGTACATGCAGCTAAAGTTGTGGCAACCTCTTATTGACCTCTTGCCACAACTAACCAAAGCAAAACTCATCACGGAAGAAGAACATGCAGAGCTGATTCAAAAGGCGCAGTGCGGCTTACTCCATGAAGTAGCGCAACAACAAGGTAGCGAAGGGCTAATCTCCCATTGGAATAGTCTCTCACGTAAAGTGAAACAAGACACAAACCTCGTTGCCTGTTTTGCTCGAGAACTCATCACACGAAAAGCTGATGCAGAAGCCTTTACCGTGCTAAAAGAAGCATTAAAAAAACAACCTGCCCCAGAGCTTTATCAACTTCTGCCAGATCTAAACCTGCCAGATACCCACCCTGTCGTGGTCTTCTTAGAGGGAGTAGTGAAGAAAGAACCGGATAACGCCGCTGC
Organism: Vibrio sp. Vb1755; assembly: GCF_033338635.1. Taxonomy (NCBI): domain Bacteria; kingdom Pseudomonadati; phylum Pseudomonadota; class Gammaproteobacteria; order Vibrionales; family Vibrionaceae; genus Vibrio; species Vibrio sp. Vb1755. Next base: position 53,105 of record NZ_JAWOTA010000031.1, read on the forward strand.
CCATAGCGCATTAGCGCACTTCTATTTCCGTCAAGAGAAGTGGCAAGAAGCCCAGGATCACTTTGAGATCGCCTTAAAGCTTCGCTCTGACGTCTCTGACTATGCATTCCTAGCAGACACACTAGAGAAGCAAAATCTAACCAAAGCTGCTCACGAAGTCTCTCGTAAAGCTCTCACGCTCGTACAGAATGACTAACTTAAGATGACCTAACCAAGCCGACAGCTTACCTGTCGGCTTTTTTATTGCCTGCTATTAACCCTTCAGTCCTTAGTCATCAATATGTTTATCCAATTCATTGGCTCCCAAGTAGTTCTCAACTTCCTAGCAACTCACTATCGTTTCACTTTCCTCTTCTCTTTTGACTACTCTGATCCTGTCATTCCAGCAGAATCCAAAACAATTTTAAAAGATGCAGGAATACGTAACTTTAGCCTGTTGATGTATGGTTTTAAGACGTAGCTAGATTTAGGCAATAGAGCACACGCGTCGCTAGACTGAGTAAAACAAAAAGATACATCAGTGAAACAGTGGCTATTTGAGTATGCTTATTTGTTCGGTCTATCCGGTAAAATGGGCTAGAGAAGCAATGGTAGTGCTTTAAGAGAACGATAAGGCAATAGATGGTTCAACACCTTAACAAAGCATCTCCAACAACCTTATCGGGACAGCATGCAGTGATGAGGATGAACAGCTTTAGAAGCAACTGCACTTCTTAGCAAAAATCAAAACGTCACAACCAATACCAATACCGATACCGATACCGATATTACTTAGTCCAAAAGTAGATCGCATATGGAATTGATTTTTGGCAAGCACAGATAGAGTAATAAAGATGTGCGGAAATGAAAAAAGCCTCGCTATTTCTAGCGAGGCTTCTTAATAGTGGCGGAGAGATAGGGATTTGAACCCTAGATACGCTATTAACGTATGCCGGTTTTCAAGACCGGTGCTTTCAACC
>NZ_JAWOTA010000032.1:0-51650 GCF_033338635.1 Vibrio sp. Vb1755
GTAATGTTTGAATTGACTGTGCTGAATCTTTCGATTCAATGGTCACTTCGTATCATTGAAACCTAATTTGATACCGAAGTATCGAATTGGATTATCATCAACGAGTGCCCACACAGATTGATAGGTCTATATTGTTAAAGAGCAACTCTTCTTTGTGATTGACATCACTTCGGAAGAGGCGGCCATTCTAGCGAGATAATTTATTGTGTCAAACACTTTCTTCAAATTATTTCGTTTTTCTTTTCAGCCTTATCAACTTCGCTTAAACCCTTGTGAGCCCTTGCCCTGTCGACGAGGAGGCATTATAGAGATCGCGCTCACATTGGCAAGTGTTATTTTTCAAAAATTGCAAAAATAATGGTTAAACGATGAGTTTTCGATCAAACCTTTATTTATTCAACTTTACCCCAAACTCTCACACAACTTATCCACAGAGTTGTTCTTTGAGACGTATTTTTCAAGTACCATAAATAAAGAAAGCTGCTTTATTGCAGCTATCTTTATTAAACTTAACCTAAACTCTATTTAAAGAGCATTATGGCTATATGCCAGACCCATCTTGTTCAGAGCCATCATCTTCGTGTAGGCCACATTCTCGCTTTAAGCCAAAGAATCGAGTTTCTTCCTCTGACATTCCCGGCTCCCATTTACGAGTGGTATGTGTATCACCAACTGAAAGGTAACCTTCATCCCATAATGGGTGGTATTTAAGGCCGTGTTGTTCTAAGTAGTAATGAACGTCTTTATTAGTCCAATCAATTACTGGTAGAAATTTAAACACACCGTTCTGAATTGATAGAATCGGTAAACCTGCACGAGATTTACTTTGCTCTCGACGCAATCCAGAGAACCACGTTCCAACATTAAGCTCTTTTAACGCTCGACGCATCGGCTCAACTTTATTGAGCTTGTTGTATTTTTCAATTCCCTCTACACCCTGCTCCCATAATTTTCCATATCGAGCTTCTTGCCAATTCGCACTTTCTTTGGCTCGATAAACTTTTAAATTTAGGTTGAGAGCATCTGTCAGCTCATCGATAAATCGGTACGTCTCAGCAAACAGGTAACCAGTATCGGTTAGAATGACGGGGATGTCCGCTTTGGCGCGAGTAACTAAATGAAGCATAACCGCGGCTTGAATACCAAAACTAGAAGAAACCGCGAACTCGCCTTCTAGATTATCTAAAGCCCACGCTACTCTCTCTTGTGCTGAAAGCTTTTCGAGCTCGACATTAATTTGAGCAAGACGGAGGATTTGCTCCGTCTTTGTTAATGTCAGTAACTCTGTGAGCTCCAGCTTGGATGCTACAGAATCAAGCATGAAAGTCCCTCTTTGATACGAGCACTTCTTGGATAATGCCAGCACGAATAGTGAAATCGCCAAAGGCTTCGCCTTCTTCACGCTCTTTCGACCATCGAGCCACCAGCAGATCAATCTCTTCTAAGATTTGCTTATCCGTGATGTTCTCTTTATACATTTTTGGTACTCGAGTACCGGCACGGTTACCACCTAGGTGCAAGTTGTAACGACCCGGCGCTTTGCCAACTAGACCAATTTCAGCCAACATTGCGCGACCACAGCCATTTGGACACCCAGTTACACGCAAAATGATGTTGTCATTTTCTGGTAGGTTGTGCTTCTCCAGAATCCCCTCCACATCAGTAACAAACTGAGGAAGGAAACGTTCAGCTTCTGCCATCGCTAGCGGACAAGTTGGAAAAGCAACACAAGCCATTGAGTTCTTACGCTGTTCACTTACGCCGTCGTCCATTAAGCCATGTTCACGAGCGATCTTTTCAATCTTCGCTTTTTCGTTTTTAGGTACACCCGCAACAATTAGGTTTTGGTTTGCTGTCATGCGGAAATCGCCTTTGTGGATTTTGGCAATTTCAGCAACACCCGTCTTAAGTGGTTTACCTGGAAAGTCTAATAAGCGACCGTTTTCGATGAAAAGCGCTAGATGATATTTACCATCAATTCCTTCTACCCAGCCAATACGGTCACCACGTTCTGTGAATTCATATGGACGGCTTTGCTCAAACTTAACACCAGCACGTTTCTCGACTTCCGCTTTAAAGACATCGCTACCTACACGATCCAATGTGTATTTGGTTTTTGCGTTCTTACGGTTTGAACGGTTACCCCAGTCGCGCTGAGTTGTTACTACAGCTGCGGCAACATCAAGTGTCTTGTCCAGCGGAATAAAGCCAAAGTCGTCAGCGCGGCGCGGATAAGTTGATGTATCGCCATGCGTCATCGCTAAGCCGCCGCCGACCAGGACGTTAAAGCCTACCAGCTTACCGTTATCTGCAATCGCTACGAAGTTGAGATCGTTAGCGTGTACATCTACGTCATTTTGCGGTGGGATAACCACTGTAGTTTTAAACTTACGTGGTAAGTAGTTCTTGCCTAGAATCGGTTCGTCTTCTTCCGTGCTTTCTACTTTTTCACCGTCTAGCCAAATCTCTGCATAAGCGCGCGTCTTTGGTAATAGATGCTCACTGATCTTCTTCGCCCATTCGTAAGCTTCTTGGTGTAACTCTGACTCCACTGGGTTAGTGGTACACAACACGTTACGGTTTACATCACCCGCGGTTGCAATCGAATCAATGCCAATACTGTTGAGCGTTTGATGCATCAACTTAATATTCGGTTTTAATACCCCATGAAACTGGAACGTTTGGCGAGTCGTCAGACGAATACTTCCATATAAAGAGTGCTCCGTTGCGAACTTGTCGATCGCTAACCATTGCGTTGGCGTGATGATGCCTCCAGGCATACGAGCACGAAGCATCACATTATGTAATGGTTCCAGTTTTTGCTTTGTGCGTTCATTACGGATATCACGATCGTCTTGTTGATACATACCGTGGAAACGAATTAACTGGAAGTTGTCGGCAGTAAAGCCACCAGTAATACGGTCCTGTAAATCTTGCTCAATGGTGCCACGTAATAAGTTGCTTTCTCGCTTCAGGCGCTCGTTATCAGATAGCGGCCCTAACTCTTCACCTAATACAACCTGCTTATTATTGTCCGTAGAAAAAGTCATTAGTACACATCCCTCTGATAACGTTTCGCTTTACGTAGGTCATTAATAAATTGTTCTGCATCGTCACGCGGCATCTTGCCTTCTTGTTCAGCAACGATAACCAATGCGTCATGCACATCTTTTGCCATACGCGTTGCATCACCGCAGACATAGATATAAGCGCCTTCTTGGATCCACTGCCACACTTGAGCTGCGTTTTCTAAGATGCGATGTTGTACGTAAACCTTTTCTACTTGGTCACGACTAAAGGCAACATCCAATCGGCTTAGTACTCCTGACTTGAGATACTTTTGCCATTCCACTTGGTACAAGAAATCTTGAGTGAACGTGCGATCACCAAAGAACAACCAGTTTTTGCCTTCAGCATCGCGGTTTTCACGTTCCTGAATAAAGCTACGGAATGGTGCGATCCCTGTGCCAGGACCAACCATGATAATTGGAGTACTATCATCTTCCGGCAGTTTAAAGTTGTTGTTATGCTCAACAAATACTTTAACTTCATCTCCCTCTTCGAGACGCTGTGCTAAGAAACTAGACGCACCACCATATCGTTTTTCGTCGTTTTGTTCGTACTCAACCAAAGCAACCGTTAGGTGTACTTCTTCATCGACCTCTTCTTGGCTTGATGCAATAGAGTAAAGGCGTGGAGTAAGACGACGAAGCAAACCAATCAACTCATCTGCGGTTAACTTGGTTTTCTTTTCTGCCAGTACATCAACGATTTGAGTATTTGCAGAGTACTCGCGAAGCTTATCTTTATCTTCAACTAACTTTTGTAGCTTCTTGCTACCGGATAACTCGGCAAACTTTGTGATGAGCTGCGGGTTAGATGTTGTGATTTCATATTTACTCACAAGAGCACTGTGGATTGACAAGCTTTCACCATCAACGTCAACAGTCTCAACCCCAGACAAACCGACCTTACCAAGAATGGCATTTGCAAGTTCCGAGCTATTTTCAAACCACACACCTAGTGCATCACCTGGCTGATACGTTAAGCCCGAGCCTTCTAAGTCGATTTCTATATGACGAACGTCTTTTCCAGAGTCACGGCCCGTGATTTTTTGACTGGTCAGTAACGTCGCAGTGTACGGATTTTGTTTATTGTAAGGAGAGTGCGCAGTCGCAGCTTGACCCACAGGAAGTTGAACCACATCCGCTTCAGAGCCAGAAGAAAGTGTATCTTTTACCTTGTCTAACGCATTCTTACGCCATTCAGTTGCGCGGGCTTCATAATCCACATCGCAATCAAGACGCTCGATAAATGGAGTCGCGCCTAGCTTTGATAGGTAAGTGTCGAAGTCTTTACCGGTCTGACAGAAGAACTCGTAGCTAGAATCTCCCAATGCAATAACACCATATTGCAGGTTTGGCAGCTTAGGAGCCTTCTTCGATTGCAAAAACTCATGTAGCTCAATGGCATTGTCTGGCGCTTCGCCTTCGCCGTTAGTCGATGCCACAATAATGACATGCGTTTCTTTGGCTAAGTTTTTACCTTTGTAATCGCTTGCATCAAAAAGTTCGACTGCAATTCCTTCTGCTTTTGCTTCCTGTTCCAGAGCTTCAGCAACACCTTTAGCATTGCCCGTTTGGGAAGCAAAAATAATACTCAACTTACCTGCTGGCTTCGCTGATACGGCTGCCGTTGCTTGTGCAATTGGCGTTACCGCTGTGTTTGGTTGATTTTGAGCTAATCCCCAAAAATACCCACTGACCCAAGCAAGTTGCTGTGAAGACAACTCAGAGACAGTTTGTTGGAGTGAGCTAATTTGTTGGTCATTCAGAGGGCTTGCGATTGGAGGATTTCCTCCTTGCCCATTATTATCTTCAGACACATTCTTGTGAGAATACTCATTCTTTTGAAAAGACATTATCACGACATCCCTATTCATTGCGTGACGATAGAGTACCCACTCTCCTTAATAACAAGAAAGAATAGAAGTGAATGTTTTATAACTTTTTGGAAGTAAGAACGGCTTACTTTTTGCTCATCGATCTTCAATGCGGACTTGTTGAAAGCCTACTGCCATTGCCGATTTTGACGCAGTATCCAAATCTTCATAAAGACATTCTTCGCCGTGACTGTCCGTTAGAAAAACAAAACCACCGCGCGCATGTCTGAACTCTACAACCCAACCACCCTCTTGGATTGCAGGCTCAATAATCGCTTCGATAAGCTGATTTTCACGGAATAGATGTCTTAGTTCATTTATTGTCATCGCTATCCCTGCTTTAACTTTCACATTGCTCCTCGGTAAGCATGGTCTAAGTCAGCCAAATAGGGAGAAATTTCGATTAGATATAATGAAGTGATATAAAAAAACGCCGCTTATAAAGCGACGTTTTAAGTAAATCGAATATCTAACATGGCTGAATTTAGAACGCGTATTCCGCACTCACAAAGAAGCCGTTAGCAAAAATAAACTCTTTCCCTAGATCCGACATGAATTTATCGGACTCTAAATCAATCACACGGTAACCTCCACGAAAAGCCAGTCGAGCTTTTTCGAGCGGTACATTGTATTGAACACCTGCCATGAAATCGGTGCTTTTGATACCTTTGTTGTCACCAAAGTTTATCTCACCAATCACATCAAAGTTTGTATCCGGAACTTGAATTTCTGCGTAACCATACCAAGCCCAAATCAGCTCATCAAATTCTTCTACACGCCTGCTTGAGCCAGCATCAATGTATTTAGTGTCACTTAAATTACTGAACGTGAGACCCGCATCAAAGTGCAATAAATCATGCTCTAGAACGTGGTAATACAAGGTTAAATCGAGCTTATCGAACCCCATGTAATCCGCATCAACACTTGAGTAACGAAGGCGCGCATTAGGGACATATTTAACATCATGTTCAATCGCCGCGTAAAAAGTGCCTGCGGTACTGCTATCTCGTCTCACTTCATTAACTTTAGTGTCGGCAGCCCATACCTCTGCGCCGACTTTTGTCGATACAGAGTACTCTGCAAAAACAGGAAAAGATACTGCCAACGATAATGCCGTTAAAGCGATGTTCGCTTTATTTGTCATGTAGTATTTACTCCGAGATAGCTGATATTCACGTAGAGGACGTGAGAGGAAATATACCATATTCTCACGCCTCTCCATCAACTAAATGATGTTACTCATTATTTATAGCGGGGCTGAGCGACGTAATTCTTGAAGAACCAAATACCCAATGCAATCACGATTAACCATGGTAATAGTTTGAGTACCGCTCCAACCATTCCCAGTAAAAACATCACAACTAACGCAATACCAGTTGCTGCGAATACGGTCATCATTGTGATACCCGTAACCAACAAGGTCGCCGCAAAGACTAAAATAAAGATTAGCTCCAACATAATCACTTCTCCATTTGTTTTCAATAAACAGAGCAGTTTCCATACCAACTTACAGATGCGGAGATAAGTCAATGATTTTTAATAAAAAATAAAGCCAGAGGCATTTCTGCACCCTGGCTTTATCATTCTTTAGTTGGTAATTTTAGCCATTCACTGGCGAATTTTACACATTCAATTCTTTTGGAATCTTAGCTAGCGCGTCTTGCAATACTTCTAGACCAGAACCTGGTTTGTGCGCATTTTCACTGATATGACGACGCCATTGACGAGCACCGGGCATGCTTTGGAACAAACCTAACATGTGACGGGTAATGTGACCAAGGTACGCACCTTTCGCTAATTGCGCTTCAATGTATGGGTACATCTCTTCAACAATTTCGCTGCGTTTCTTCACTGGAGCGTTAGAGCCAAACAACTCTTGGTCTACCGATGCCAGTAGATATGGGCTTTGGTATGCTTCACGACCAATCATCACACCGTCAAGATGCTGAAGATGTGCTTTTGCTTCTTCTAATGACTTCACGCCACCGTTAATCGCAATCGTTAGGTGTGAGAAGTCTTGCTTCAATTGGTAAGCGCGTGGGTAATCCAATGGTGGGATCTCGCGGTTTTCTTTTGGGCTTAAACCACTTAACCAAGCTTTACGAGCATGGATAGTGAACTGCTCACAGCCACCCTTTTCTGAAACAATAGAAACGAAATCCGTTAGGAACTCGTAAGAATCTTGATCATCAATACCAATGCGAGTCTTGACTGTTACAGGGATATCGACCACGTCTTTCATTGCTGCGACACAATCCGCAACTAACTGCGGTTCAGCCATCAGGCAAGCACCGAAGCGACCGTTTTGTACGCGGTCAGATGGACACCCCACATTTAGGTTAATCTCATCGTAGCCACGCTCTTGCGCTAGCTTGGCACACGTAGCCAAATCTGCTGGGTTTGAACCACCAAGTTGAAGGGCTAACGGATGCTCTTCTTCGTTATAAGCCAGGAAATCTCCTTTTCCATGAATGATCGCACCTGTCGTCACCATTTCAGTGTACAGCAGGGTTTCTTTGGTCATTAAGCGATGGAAGTAGCGACAATGACGATCAGTCCAATCTAACATTGGTGCTACGGAGAGCCTGCAAGAATGAGTCATGATATAAACACCCGTTTTTATGTTGCCAAGGTCGAGCGCAGCAGTACGCTCAAAAAATAAGTCGGGTATTGTATACCCAAGCACCTCTGGGTGCTAGTTTCAGCGAGAATGATTTGGTTGGCTGGCTAGCCAAATGCTTAGGAATACGCAGAAGTAATACGAACCTGTCATTCGTTGATTCATTCTGTGATGATTATTCCGCCTTCACACCACCACCGACTTGCTTTAATTCATGATTTTCGTTCTGATAGTGGGTAAAATGAAGCATTTCTAAACGAACTTCGTATAGAAATGATTTATCATAGAGCACGTCCGATAGTTATGGTGAAAGGTTTGAACCCAACAATCATTGAACAAATTGAAAGTATCTGCGCAGAGCGTGGAGTACGACTGACTCCGCAACGCCGACGCGTATTTGAACTCATTTGTTCTAATCGCCGCGCCTCAAGTGCGTATGAGCTATTGGAGCAACTAAAAGAGAGTGAGCCTCAGGCTAAGCCGCCCACTGTTTATCGAGCATTAGATTTTCTCCTAGAGCAAGGCTTCATCCACCGAGTGGAATCGACAAATAGCTTTATTACTTGTTGTTCTTTCAATACTCAGCAGCACTTTTTCCAATTACTAATTTGCGATAAATGTGGTGATGTCGTTGAACTCGAAGATGAGACGCTGATATCCTTGTTAGCCGAAAACGCCGAGAAGCATGGATTCAAACTGACCAACCAAGTTATTGAAACTCATGGTGAATGCCAGGCCTGTTCCTCCGAGACGAAAGAAAAAGTATAGAAGAACGTTATGCGCGCTGAATTTGTAAACCCGTTTTTAGCTTCTTTAATGAACGTGCTAAAAACTATGGCTTCTCTTGAGCTGAAGCCACAAAAACCGCGAATCAAAAAAGATGAGATCGCACGAGGTGACGTTTCTGGTCTGATTGGTATGGTAGGCCCACAAACTCGTGGTTCAATGTCGATCACCTTTGATGAAGCACTCGCCCTAGAAATCATGCAGAACATGCTTGGTGAACGTCCAAATGGGCTCAATGAAGAAGTGACCGATATGGTGGGTGAGATCACCAACATGGTTACTGGTGGTGCGAAACGCATTCTGGCGGAAAGTGGTTTTGACTTTGATATGGCAACACCGGTTGTGGTTTCGGGCCGAGGTCATACGATTCGCCACAAGTGTGAAGGCTCAATTATTATCATGCCTTTCTCTTCCCAATGGGGAAATGCCTTTATCGAAATTTGCTTCGAATAAAAGAGAAAAAATAGGTTGGCACTGGCCAACCTATTTTGTTTTTGCCTCAGGCAATAAAAAGGTCAGCATTTGCTGACCTTTTCTTTATCTATTCAAACATTAAGCTTTGAACGCTTTAAATGCGTTGATTAGACCGTTTGTTGAGCTGTCATGCGAGCTGATTTGAGACTCGTCTGCAAGCTCAGGTAGGATTTGGTTAGCCAGTTGTTTACCTAGCTCCACGCCCCACTGGTCAAAGCTGAAGATATTCCAGATAACACCTTGTACGAAAATTTTGTGTTCGTACATTGCGATCAAGTTACCTAGCGTACGAGGCGTGATTTGCTTCACTAGAATAGAGTTTGTTGGACGGTTACCTTCAAACACTTTGAATGGCGCAATCGCTGCCACTTCTTCAGCATTCTTACCTACTTTCACCAACTCTTCTTTCACGGTTTCTTCATTTTTACCAAACGCTAGAGCTTCAGTTTGCGCGAAGAAGTTAGACATCAGTTTTTGGTGATGATCGCTAGCTGGGTTGTGGCTAATTGCAGGTGCAATGAAGTCACATGGGATAAGCTTAGTACCTTGGTGAATTAGCTGGTAGAACGCGTGCTGACCGTTGGTACCTGGTTCACCCCAAATGATTGGGCCTGTTTGGTAAGTTACAGCATTGCCGTCACGGTCAACGTATTTACCGTTTGATTCCATGTTGCCTTGCTGGAAATATGCTGCAAAACGGTGCATGTATTGATCGTAAGGTAGGATAGCTTCTGACTCCGCACCGTGGAAGTTGTTGTACCAAATACCAATCAAAGCAAGAATCACTGGAATATTGCTTTCTAGATCTGTTGATACGAAGTGCTTGTCCATCTCGTGAGCACCATCAAGCAACTCAACAAAGTTGTCGAAACCTACTGCTAGTGCAATTGATAGACCGATCGCAGACCATAGTGAGTAACGGCCACCAACCCAGTCCCAGAATTCAAACATGTTCGCTGTATCGATACCAAATTCAGACACGGCTGTCGCGTTTGTTGAAAGCGCAGCAAAGTGTTTAGCCACATGAGCCTGATCACCCGCAGATTCTAGGAACCAATCACGAGCAGTGTGCGCGTTAGTCATGGTTTCTTGCGTTGTAAACGTCTTAGACGCGATCAAGAATAACGTCGTTTCTGGGTTAACTTTCTTCAACGTTTCAACGATGTGTGTACCATCAACGTTAGATACGAAGTGAAGGTTTAGATGATTTTTGTATGGCGCTAGAGCTTCCGTCACCATGTAAGGGCCAAGGTCAGAACCGCCGATACCGATGTTCACAATATCAGTAATTGCTTTGCCTGTGTAACCTTTCCATTCACCGCCGATAACGCGCTCAGTGAATGATTTCATTTTTTCTAGAACCGCGTTCACTGCTGGCATTACGTCTTCGCCGTCTACCATAACTGGAGTATTAGCGCGGTTACGTAGTGCAGTGTGAAGAACAGCGCGACCTTCTGTTTGGTTGATCGCTTCACCACTGAACATCGCTTCAATTGCAGATTTCAGCTCGGTCTCTTTCGCAAGAGCAAACAGGTGCTTCAGAGTTTCCTCATTGATGAGGTTCTTTGAGTAATCGACTAGGATGTCTGAGCCGAAACGTGCAGAGTATTTGTCGAAACGCGCTGCGTCTTGAGCAAACAGCTCTTTAAGATCCATATCTTGTGCAGATTCGAAATGCGCCGTTAGCGCTTTCCAAGCTTGTGTTTGCGTTGGATTGATATTTTTCAACATGGTCTTTATCCCGATGTTACAGTAGGTTCCATTCCTTACAGTCTAGCGAAAACTGTGGAATCCCCGATTTAGCAAATAGAATATAAATTAGATGTTTGGGCAAATGGCCACAAAACAAGTCTTTGTAATTTTTTTTCAGGCGCCAATTATGAACGAGAGCTTTTACACTCACATTGAGTTAGGTCACGTTCCCTGCCCTGAAAATGAACAATTCATTTACGATGACAAGAATCATATCACTTACTAATGACAGGCTCTAATTGGAATAGGATAGACGCCAATTTATAAATTTCCAAAGGAACACGTATGTGGGCACAAAAAACACTGCAATTAAAAGCGAGAAGCCGCGGTTTTCACCTAATAACTGATGAAATTGAACAACAATTACCACAAATAAACGAGCTTTCAGTAGGTTTATTACACCTATTTATTCAGCATACCTCCGCCAGTTTGACCTTAAATGAGAATGCTGATCCAACCGTGCGTATGGACATGGAAGCGCATTTCAACAAGTTTGTACCAGAGCGTGCTCCTTATTATCAGCACACCTATGAAGGTGATGACGACATGCCAGCACACATTAAAGCATCCCTACTTGGCAGTAGTGTGACGATACCAATCCAAAATGGTCGATTAGCTTTAGGAACATGGCAGGGCATTTACTTGGGTGAGCACCGAGACTTTGGCGGCGGCCGCCGCGTTATTGCTACGATTAACGGTGAGTAGATAAAACAAAGGCTAACCTTAGGTTAGCCTTTCGCTGTTTATTTTGAGTACTCCATCTCGACGCGAGGCGTTAGCTTAGTCACGAGTTCATACGCAATGGTACCAATGTGACCCGCCACTTCTTCTACTGGGAGCTCTTTCCCCCAAAGAATCGCTTCGTCGCTGACTTTATCCGTTGCATCTGGTCCCAAATCGACCGTCAGCATATCCATAGAAACTCGACCTGCGATAGGTACTTTACGACCATTTACCCAAACCGGAGTGCCGTTCGGGGCACTTCTTGGGTAACCGTCGCCATACCCTACTGCGATAACACCGACTTTTGTATCTCGCTCACTGGTCCACATACCGCCGTAGCCAACACTTTCGCCCTTCTTAACTTCACGTACCGCAATAAGATGGGATTTAAGTGTCATCACGGGTTGATACCCCAGATCTTGTGCGGTCTTGTCATCAAATGGCGATACACCATACATGATGATACCCGGACGAACCCAATCCAAATGGCTTTGAGGCCATGCCAACAACCCCGCAGATGCCGCAAGTGAACGCTCCCCCTGACAACCAGAGGTCAACGACTTAAACAGCTCAATCTGTTGGGGAGTGATATGGCTATCCAGCTCATCTGCACAGCCAAAGTGACTCATGTAACGCAGCGGTTTCGCTACATTTGGGCACTCCTTCAGCCGCGTGACAAACTCATCATATTGTTCAGGACGAACCCCAAGGCGGTGCATGCCACTGTCAATCTTAAGCCACACGACAACCGGAGTTTCAAGGTCGGCTTGCTCCAAAGCGATAAGCTGCTCTTCACAATGCACCACGGTTTGGATGTTGTTCGTCACAAGAACAGGTAAGTCACCTGGAGAGTAAAAACCTTCTAGCAATAGAATCGGCTTTACCACGCCACAAGCGCGCAGTTGCAACGCTTCTTCAATGCGCGCAACACCAAAGGCATCCGCATGGTTGGCATGTTTTGCAACGTGACGTAATCCGTGACCATAACCATTGGCCTTCACTACAGCCATCACTTTACTTTGGGGCGCTTGCGCTTTCACGCGCTGTAAGTTGTGCTGCAACGCAGACAAATCAATGCACGCCTTGGCCGCTTTCATATAGCTCATGGGGTTACTCATCATCAATATCGAATGCAGGACCCGCGTAGTTGTCAAAGCGCGAGTGTTGACCTTGGAAGGTGAGACGTACAGAGCCGATAGGGCCGTTACGTTGCTTACCAATGATGATTTCTGCCGTACCTTTGTATGGGCTATCTGGGTGATATACCTCGTCACGGTAGATGAACATGATCAAGTCGGCATCCTGCTCGATAGAGCCCGACTCACGCAAGTCCGAGTTTACTGGGCGTTTATCTGAACGTTGCTCTAGGGAACGGTTAAGCTGAGACAGCGCCACGACGGGCACATTCAGCTCTTTTGCCAGCGCTTTCAGAGAGCGCGAAATCTCCGCGATTTCCAGCGTACGGTTATCAGAGAGTGCAGGCACGCGCATAAGCTGAAGGTAGTCGACCATGATCATCGACAGACCGCCATGTTCACGTGCGATACGGCGAGCGCGTGAACGCACTTCGGTCGGAGTTAGACCGGAGCTGTCATCAATGTACATGTTTTTCTTCTGCATCAAGATACCCATAGTAGAAGAAATACGCGCCCAGTCTTCGTCATCCAGCTGACCCGTACGGATCTTGGTTTGGTCAACGCGAGACAAAGAGGCCAACATACGCATCATCAACTGCTCGGCTGGCATCTCTAGCGAGAAAATAAGCACAGGCTTCTCTTGTTGCATGGCCGCATTTTCACACAAGTTCATCGCAAAGGTCGTTTTACCCATCGATGGACGCGCCGCGACAATCACCAAATCAGAACCTTGCAAACCTGCGGTTTTCTTATTGAGATCTGTGAAACCGGTATCGACTCCGGTAACACCATCTTGTGGCGTTTTATACAACAACTCGATACGTTCTAACGTCTTTTCGAGGATGTTGTCGACGTTTTGTGGTCCTTCGTTTTCACTAGTTCGAGACTCGGCGATAGCAAAAACTTTACTCTCCGCCATGTCTATTAAATCTTCAGAACTGCGACCTTGAGGGTCATAGCCCGCGTCAGCAATTTCATTCGCGACACCGATCAAACCACGGACGATCGCACGTTCGGCAACAATATCAGCGTATGCGTTAATGTTAGCGGCACTTGGCGTATTTTTCGCCAAATCTGCAAGGTAAGCAAAACCGCCCACATCTTCTAATTGCTCGTGACGTTCCAGGTATTCCGATAAAGTAATAAGATCGAGAGGCTTGCCCGCTTCAAGAATTGTTTTTACACCTTCAAAAATTAGGCGATGCGGACGACTATAGAAATCACTGCTTACAACACGTTCGGCAACGGTGTCCCAACGTTCATTGTCCAGTAAGAGACCACCAATTACTGATTGCTCGGCTTCTAGTGAGTGAGGTGGCACTTTGATTGCGTCGACCTGACTGTCTGAAGGTTTGCGATTTCTGTTTTCCGCCATGACTTTGCTCGATAACTACTATTGACCCACGATTATAACCTTAACCTGACTGAGATGCTTCCCCGAAGCGACAATTACTTGTTAAGAAATCAACATGCGAACCGCACAAGTAATAGCCTGGTTCTTCCGCCCAGCTCTAATAAAAATTAACCTACCATTGACCCAACAAAATATCTGTATCAGTATCATGCCCCTCCTTTTTAATTACGTTCGAGGTTGATGTGTCCCGATACTGGTTACTTAGCTTTAGCCTACTGTGCGCTAGTGCATCGTATGCTGACGAATCAGTACAGCCAGAGCAAAATATTGATGTACCCGACCCACTAAAAACCGAGGTGGAGTTCGGCTATCAAGCTCACACAGGTAACACGGACTCTCGTTCCCTGAATGCTCGTTTGAGTGCTGAATATACGTCAGGTCGACACCGTTCTAATGGTGAATGGAAGTACTACAACTTGTACAAAGACGGTGAAGAAGACAAACGCTCATCCACCTACTCCCTACAGAGTGACTACAAGTTAGGCCCTAAGACATATTTGTATGGCAGCTTTAAAGGAGTGGATTCTCGCTACAGTGCTTATTTTAAAGACTATACGTTGTCAGGTGGTTTGGGTTACCAGTTCTCCTACACTGAGAACTTCATTTTAGAGGTAGAGGTAGGCCCTGGTTTTCGCTATCAAGAGCCAAACTTAGACGAAATAGATGATGACGATATTGTCTTTCCCGATATCGTTAGAGAAGGCATTTTTCGAGGAAATATCAACACAACTTGGCATGCGTTGGATAATTTAAGTTTCGCAGCTGATATTACGTTGGTAACAGGTAGAAGTAACACACGTACTGATAGTGAACTCAGTGTAACCAATGATATTACTGAAGATATTGCACTGAAACTGGCGCACTCTCGTCAGTATCACGATAAAGTGCCTGAAGGCTTAAGCAAAGCAGACAGCGTATTTTCCGTTAATTTACTTTTCGCTTTTTAACCCTTTTTCTCTCAGTTTTAGAAATAAAAAAAGCACCTCCAAGGAGGTGCTTTTTAGTATTTCGTCTTGATACTGAATTACTCAGCAGCAACAACTTGTAGGTTCACAGTTGCGAAAACTTCAGAGTGAAGTTGAACGCTGATCTCGAACTCACCAGTTGTACGTAGAGCACCTTCAGGAAGGCGAACTTCGCTCTTAGCAACTTCAACGCCTGCAGCTGTGATAGCGTCAGCGATGTCACGAGTACCGATAGAACCGAATAGTTTGCCTTCGTCACCAGCTTTAGAAGCGATAACTACAGCTTCTAGAGCGTTAACTTTCTCTGCGCGAGCTTCTGCAGCAGCTAGTTGCTCAGCAACTTTAGCTTCTAGTTCAGCACGACGAGCTTCAAACATTTCAACGTTAGCTTTAGTTGCCATAACTGCTTTACCTTGTGGGATAAGGAAGTTACGAGCGTAGCCAGATTTAACGTTTGCAGTATCGCCAAGACCACCTAGGTTACCAATTTTATCAAGTAGAATAACTTGCATTGCTTAATCCTCTTTCTTAATAAAATGAACCGATTACTGATGCTTGTCAGTGTACGGTAGTAGAGCTAGGTAGCGTGAACGCTTGATAGCACGTGCTAGTTGACGCTGGTACTTAGCGCTTGTACCAGTGATACGGCTAGGTACGATTTTACCAGCTTCAGTGATGTAGTTTTTAAGAGTTGCTACGTCTTTGTAATCAATCTCTTGTACGCCTTCTGCAGTGAAACGGCAGAATTTACGACGACGGAAGAAACGAGCCATGGGCTATCTCCTGATCTTAAATTTGAGTAATGTTGTCGGCGTGTAACACTAATTTTCCCACGCCATTTCGGCCGGTTTGATAAGTGACAAAACCACTTACCTTAATGTTACTGCCTTGAACTAAATTCTGAGTTAGTGCTTGTGACCCAAGCCCGCTGACGACTACCGGCATACGACAATAAACTTGTCGAGGTAAGTCAGCTTCGATAATAGTAGAGCGATGCTCCAGCCAAAACCGACAGTGTTCAATGCCACCAGGGCTTTTACTACGAATGGGCGGTTTGGCAATGGTGCCGCTCAGCTCCATTCGATTGGCCATAAGAAAACTTACTCAGCAGCTTCTGACTTAGCTTCAGGCTTAGCTTCAGAACGCTCTTCACGACGTGGAGCACGCTCTTCTTTTTGCTTAAGCATGATAGATTGCTCAGTGATCGCTGCTTTAGTACGCATGATCATGTTACGTAGAACTGCATCGTTGAAACGGAAAGCAGTTTCTAGCTCATCAATTACAGCTTGGTCAGCTTCAACGTTCATAAGAACGTAGTGAGCTTTGTGAAGCTTGTTGATTGGGTAAGCCAGTTGACGACGGCCCCAGTCTTCTAGACGGTGGATTTTACCGCCAGCTTCAGTGATTGAACCAGTGTAACGCTCGATCATGCCAGCAACTTGCTCGCTTTGATCTGGGTGCACCATGAATACGATTTCGTAATGACGCATTGGTTGCTCCTTACGGATTATTCAGCTTCCACAAATGGCTCAGTCGTCCAGAGGAAGCAAGGAACTAAAGATAATTGACTGAGTTTAAGGAGCACGAATAGTACAGAAAGGGCGTAAAATAGGCAAGTGATTATTTGCTCAGCGCAGTGGATATTTAATTTCTTCTAATACTAGAAAACACAAAGGCTGCCAACAAGCTGGCAGCCTTTAAAATCAGCGTGTTATTGCGCTGGCTTATCGGTGCTTATTTAACTTCAGCCAGTTCAGCGCGCATTTGATCGATCACTTGTTTGTAATCTGGCTCACCGAAAATCGCCGAGCCTGCGACAAACATGTCTGCGCCCGCTTCTGCAATTTCACGAATGTTGTCAACCTTCACACCGCCATCGATTTCTAAGCGGATATCACGACCAGACTCGTCAATCATCTTACGAACGGCACGCAGTTTATCTAGTGTATGAGGAATGAATGATTGACCACCAAAACCAGGGTTTACCGACATCAGTAGAATCATGTCGACTTTATCCATAATAAATTCAAGACTTGCAAGTGGCGTTGCTGGGTTTAGTACCACACCAGCCTGACAGCCGTGCTCTTTAATTAACTGCAGTGTACGGTCTACATGATCAGAAGCTTCTACATGGAACGTAATCATCGACGCACCCGCTTTTGCGAAATCAGGAATAATACGGTCAACGGGTTTCACCATTAGGTGAACATCGATTGGCGCTGTGATGCCATAATCGCGTAGTGCTTTACACACAGGCGCACCAAAAGTCAGGTTTGGTACATAGTGGTTATCCATAACGTCGAAATGCACCACATCCGCACCCGCTGCGAGTACTTTTTCTACATCTTCACCGAGACGAGCAAAATCTGCCGATAAAATGGATGGAGCAATAAGAAAATCTTTCATACCTGACCTCAGTAGTAATGAGCAAACAATCTGCGCGCAATTCTACCGAAGCCAGTGGGGAGATCCACTATTTAGATATAATAGTGTGAGAATTAAGAGCTTGATTTATCCATGTCTGGGGCATGAAAAAGCGCAAGTAGCTCATCAACTTTATTACGACCGTTACCATTACGGCTAATGGTACGCTTTACTTTTACCACATTAAGATCCGCACCGTGATACAACCGACGTGTCAAGGTAGTGTCGTGGTTAGAAATCAACACAGGAATGCCACGTTCAGTCGCTGTTCTTTCAGCAATGTCGGCTAATGCAGCTTGGTCGTCCAACGTGAAACCATTACCTGCGTATGAGGTGAAATTTGCCGTATTTGAAAGCGGCGCATAAGGTGGATCGCAATACACGACGCTCCCTTTGCGCGCACGACGAAATGTTTCAGGATAACCTTCACAAACGAACGTAGCTTTTTTGGCTTTTTCTGCAAAAAACTCCAATTCCGCCTCAGGGAAATACGGCTTTTTGTAAGAGCCAAACGGTACATTGAAGCCACCTTTTTTGTTGTAACGGCATAGGCCATTAAAACCAAAGCGGTTCATGTACAAAAACGCTAAAGAGCGGTACATCACGTCATCGGTTTTATTAAACTCAGCGCGAATGTGTAGGTAGGCTTCTTTGCGGTTGTTCTCAGCGACAAACCAACGCTTCGCTTCAGAGATATACTCTTCAGGGCGTTCTTTCAGCAGGTTGTACAGATTGATCAAATCTGGATTGATATCTGCAAGTAGATAATGGTCATAATCGGTATTCAGAAACACTGAGCCCGCACCAACAAAAGGTTCAACTAGCTTTCGAGCCGGCGGCAAATGACGTTGGATGTCTTCAACCAGTCCGTATTTTCCTCCTGCCCATTTAAGAAAGGCTCGTTGCTTTTTCATCTACTGCTCTATCTATCGACCAAAAATTAAGGCTGCGGAATGTAACATATTTTTCAGGGAAGCTCAGGTTTATTTCACTCGTTCAATTTCACGGTGAACCTGACGGAGTGATTTTGCCCAAGGACTCACCGACTTAACCGAATCTGGCAAGCTTGCGACGGCATCACGAGCCATTTGAATTGTCGGATAATCTTGATATGTGATGATATACCACTCGGTGTCATTACGAACGGTAGGATAAATTCGCACTTGATTATTCAGTTGATGCTCATTGAGAAAGGATTGTACATCTTCCATTGAGGTCATAGCCGCGAGTTGTAAAGTATAAGCTCTTGGCGATAGCGCTTTTAGTTCTTCACGAGCAAATGAAAACTTCACAACAGGTTGGTTTGCCTCACCCTCTTCTGACTGAGCAGGTGCTTGCGTCATATCTTGATCCGGTTTTACAACTTTAATCAAAGGAGAGCTAGTTTCATCGGCGGTTTCTGTCTTCTCAGTACCTACGACATCATCAATCGCTTTTGTGTCTGCTGAATCAGCTTTACCTTCAAGCAATGCATCGACCACATTCGACTCAATCACCACTCTTTGTTGATTGTCATCACTGCCTACGCTCGCTACTTCTTCTGTCACAGCTGGCGGTAATGAATCAGAATCATCAACCGCACCAGACTTATCAAGACTGCTAGAGCCATCGGTTACAGGTTGCAGTGAAGACTGCGCTGCACTGACTCCTGACTCTTCAAAAGTTGGAATAGCCGTTTGCTCTAAACTGCCAGCAATTTGCTGCGCTTTATCATCAGGACTTGGTTGACTAAGCATCCACCAATAGCCACCAGCAGCAAGCAACAGTAAGACTAATACCACCAACGCAATATTCAGGGGTGAACCGACAATCGAGCGGATAATGATCCTTTTTTCCACTTTCATCTCTCCTAACGCCATGATGTCACCCGGTACTGGGTCGACTTTTTTAAATGCATCTCGAACCCGTTTCTCAGACTCATCATCGACGTAGCGCGCAACAAGTGACTCAAAGAAACGACGAGCTTCCACTTCGGACAACATATCAATATCAAGCTCAACAGGCTTTATCTCTTGTCCATAACTGAGACGTGCTAGCAAACCGTCTAAACGTCCAGACTGTGTAAACAGTAAGACATTGATGGTCCAATTTGGCTTATGGTGCGCCTCTAAGACCAGCATCCAAAGCTCAGAGATAAGTGTCTCACTCAATAAATGCGCATCATCTACAACAATTGCAATGTCACACGCCTCATCACCTAAAAGCCTTTCAAGGCTATCAAGTAAAGGCTCTTGCTGATTAAACAATGCGTCTGAAACCAGTTGACTCAAAATAAGGACGCGATGCTGCACATCGTCTTGATTAGAATGACAAAGTAACAAACATTGATTCTTGTTACTGGCACCCACTTCAAGGTATCGCTGCGCTAACCAAGATTTCCCGTACCCATCATGACCATTAATCGCAATTAGATTGGAACCAAAGTTAGTCAGTAGACCTAATCTATCAAGCAACTCGATTTGAGAATCTAATTCCAGTACGTGAGCAACACTCATCTAATAACCTTAATACACTACAAGAATGACGCCCAAAGGCGCCATTACAAGGTTAAATATCGCGACCGAAGTCTATTGCCTGTTTGAGTACGTCTTGTGTCGTATCAGCAATTACCTCGGCAGTGCCAATGCCTGTAGGCAAAACCAATCGTAATTGACCAGAGAGGACTTTCTTATCTCGCATCATGTGCTTGATGAAGTCATCGAAATTCATACTGTCTGGAGTATGCACAGGCAGTTTTGCACGACGCAAAATCGCAACAATACGCTCAAATTGCTCTTCCGAGATCAGACCGCGTAGATGCGACGTTTTGGCCGCCATAACAGTGCCGGAAGATACCGCTTCACCATGCAGCCAATTGCCATAGCCAAGTTCCGCTTCAATCGCATGACCAAAGGTGTGACCTAAGTTAAGCAAAGCACGGATGCCCGACTCTTTCTCATCCTGAGCCACCACTTCCGCTTTTATTTCACAGCAACGTGCGATCGCATAAGTTAGTGCTTCTTCATCCAACGCATACAAGCGCTCAAGATTGTCTTCTAACCATACAAAAAAATCTGCATCGTAAATAATGCCGTACTTAATGACTTCGGCGATACCCGCAGCGAACTCACGTTCAGGCAACGTCGACAGGCAGTTGGTATCAATGATCACTGCTTTAGGTTGGTAAAACGCGCCTATCATGTTCTTACCCAACGGATGGTTAACCGCGGTTTTTCCACCAACCGAAGAGTCCACTTGGGATAGTAATGTGGTCGGTATTTGAATAAAGTCGACCCCACGCTGGTAACAGGCAGACGCAAAACCCACAAGATCGCCAATAACACCACCACCTAACGCGATGATCACAACATCACGAGCATAACTCCCTTCCAGTAAGAAGTTCATTACTTGATTAAATACATCCAAGTTTTTGTACTGTTCACCGTCAGGCAATTCTAACAAGGATGCACTACAACCGAGCTGCTCGAGTTGCTTTAAAATTTTGTCTGCATACAAAGGTGCCACTGTGACATTACTGATCACAACAACTTTTTGTTTTGCATTTTTGTTTGAGAGAACTTGAGAGAGGTACGCCGGGTCCTCAAATAACCCGGCGCCAATAGAGATTGGGTAGCTACGCTCAGCTAGGTTGACCGTAATCCGTTCCATCGGTTTGCTCCAATTAAAAAAAAGATAAAGACTTATCTCTCTTCTAGCATTTTTACGATCTGGTTGGCTACCACTTTTGCACTTTGATCGTCAGTGCGAACAGTGTAATCCGCTACTTCTTCATATAAAGGATTACGTTCTTCAGCTAATTGCTCCAGTACTTCGCGAGGGTTATCCGTTTGAAGTAAAGGACGCTTCTTGTCGCGGTTTGTACGCGCAAGTTGCTTTTCAATCGTCGTTTCTAAGTAAACAACAACACCACGTGCCGAAAGACGATTGCGGTTTTCTTTGCTCTTAACAGAGCCACCGCCAGTCGCAAGCACGATGCCTTGCTCTTGTGTTAGGTCTTCAAGTACCGCTTCTTCACGCTTGCGGAAGCCTTCTTCACCTTCTACATCAAAAACCCAAGAGATGTCTGCACCAGTGCGTTCTTCGATCACTGTATCGGAGTCAACAAACTCCATATGCAGTTGCTGTGCTAGATGTCTACCAATTGTACTTTTGCCGGCGCCCATTGGGCCAACAAGGAAAATATTACGTTTCTCAGCCATGTTTAGCAGTAATTTACAACATTGATTCAATAAGATCGCCACAAGAAAACACAGCTAAACTGCTGTTCTACAAGGCTTGTGGCACCAGTTCCTCACAGATAATTCGTGATAAGACCCGAAATTATCCAAGCATGGTGCCACTATTGCAACTTTATTTTTGATTTAATCAGTTTTTCCCGAGACAGAACTACTGAATCACCACCTTAGGCGTGACGAAAATTAACAGCTCACTTTTGCCAACATTTTCATAGCTTCGACGAAAAAGCGCACCTAATAGCGGCAGATCGCCCAACAAAGGCACTTTGTCCACCGAGTTAGTAATGCTGTGCTGAAAAATACCACCAAGAACGACCGTTTCACCATTATTCACTAACACTTGCGTCCCGATACGTTGAGTATCAATCGCAACAGCTTCACCAGTGCCTGTCTTCACGACTTGTCCAGGTCTATCTTGCGTGACACTTAAATCCAACACTAAGCGGTTATCCGGTGTGATTTGCGGGGTCACCTTCAAACTTAATACCGCCTTTTTGAACGTCACCGTCGTTGCACCACTTGATGATGACTCTAGGTAAGGAATCTCTGTACCTTGTTCGATATAGGCTGGTTTCTTATTGGTAGTGATCAAACGTGGGCTCGAGATAATCTCAGCTTTAGACTCTTGTTGCAGCGCAGAAAGTTCCAAATCAAGTAGTGTGTCTGATCCTAACTTCGCAACTTGGAAAGCAAGACTGGTCGCATTCGGGCTGGTTGCAGCTAAGTTTACATTTAGGAAGTCATCGATCCCCACTCCATCACCGTCACCACCGTCGTCGCCCCCTTCTCCATTATAAAGACCGATCGTGGCGAGGTTGTTCTCAATAGAACCGCCCACTGTATTACTGCCATTAATAGATGTAAAACCCCAACGAATCCCTAACTCGTCCATGTTACCTTCATTGATGGTCACAATACGCGCCTCAATTTGAACCTGTTTAACTGGAATATCCAAAGACTCAATAATTTCTCGAATCACCTCGATGTTTTCAGGTAACTCTCTAATCAATAACGAGTTAGTTCGCTCATCAATGGTCATACTGCCGCGCTCTGACAGCATGCTGATATTTCCTTCTCCATTGATCATCTCCGCAATATCTGATGCTTTAGCAAAATTAACTTTGATGATTTCAGATGAAAGCTCTCCCATTTCTTCCGTCAATTTTTGTTTTTCTAACTGCTGCTTCTCACGCAAGTCCAACTCATCAGTCGGAGCAACTAAAATCACGTTGCCATCAACACGCTTATCTAACCCCTTAACTTGCAAAATAATATCCAGCACTTGCTGCCAAGGGACACCATCAAGACGAAGCGTGAGGTTGCCTTCTACAGAGTCGGAGACAACCAAATTGAATTGGTTGTAATCAGCAATAAGCTGCAAGACGTTTCGCACAGGAATATCTTGGAAGTTAATCGAAATAAGCTTACCTTCTCTTTCTAAAATGCTTTTATCTGGGGCTTTCTCATTGGGTTTGATCTTCGCTACTTTGATTTCCAAAAAACGCCCCGTTAAACGGTAATCATGCATGTATTCTTCATTGATGTGCGCAACCAAGCGCGTAGTTGAGGTATAGCGAAACACTTCTACGCTCTCAACCACAGTCGAAAAGTCTTTCACGTCTAGGAGATACAATTGCTCGTCTTTTACTGAAGTGTTAAGCAAATCGATACTTAACCCTTCCTGTACACGCTTGATATCTACAATCGCGGCCGGTGACGCCAATTCGACGACAATCACGGCGTCTTTATCTTTATTAGTTCGAAAGTCGATACTTTTTAGGGCATTGGACGAAACTTCTTCAGCTGCCGCTAAAGGGGCTAAAAATACAAACAACCATAAGGAGAAGAGCCCAGTAAGTATCCTTGGTGTACGTGTTAATCCTTGTCTCATTTTCATTACTCAATATCAAAAATAAATGGGGCTATCTCAAAGCCAACTTAACTTTACGTTTTTGCCAACATCCTAAGCCGTCGGGCAACGTTTCATTAATCAACAAGTAGGAGTGGCTGACATGGGTCACTTTGCCATTATTGCGTCCGAGGTATTGACCCGGCTTAACTTTATAGACGTTGCCATTGGGAGCCTGAACGAGGCCAGAAACCGTGTTATCCATGCCCATGACCCCTTTCAAACGTAATTGGCTTAATGGGAATTTTTCTAA
The DNA here is from genome assembly GCF_033338635.1 of Vibrio sp. Vb1755. NCBI lineage: Bacteria > Pseudomonadati > Pseudomonadota > Gammaproteobacteria > Vibrionales > Vibrionaceae > Vibrio > Vibrio sp. Vb1755. Next base: position 23,634 of record NZ_JAWOTA010000032.1, read on the forward strand.
TTTTCCAGTTCGCCTTCTTGAGGGCGGTTGCCAACAATCTTTTCTTGCAACTGGCTGAGTCGCGATGATGGCTTCTTTGGGTAATTCAAAGGGTGCACGCTGTACTTCCGGTGCGTACGTGACTGCAACATACTTGTCTGCGGGCTTAAGCTTCTCGACCTCTCGACGCGCCTGTGTTTCCACTCCTCGAATAAAATCCGTCAATGATTCATCATTCGCCTGGCATCCCATCAATAGAGAACCCATCAATACCAACAACAAAGACTTACTTGTCATTTTTCGTCTCCTCCGGCTTAAACTGATAGGTGTTAGCGCGCACCCGAAAGTGCAGGGTTTCGCTCTCTTGGCTGACACGTTGCCAAGTCACATCTTTAAACGTGATGATTCGAGGTAGCGTCGCTATTGCCTGAGAAAAATGGCCGATGTCATGAAAGTCGCCCGTTAACTCTATGTTTAAAGGAAGACGATAAAGGAAGTGCTCTGATTGTTTTTCGCCCCAGTCGATTCGGGTGAAAGTCAGCTTATTGTCGATGCCAAGCTCATTCACTGAAGCGAGCATTGTAGCCAGCTCTTTTTGCGCAGGCAGTTGTTGCAGTAATAACTCGTAACGAGTGGTAAGTTCATCCAATTGAGATTGAAGCTGAGGCAACGCTGCCACTTTGTTCGCTTTGATCTTCAATGCCACCTTGAGTGTCTGCTCCTGCTGGATCAAGTAATTCAACTGTTCTTCTTTCGGTTTAAGGTAAAACCAATAACCTAAGCCTTGAATCGCCATGATCAGAAGCGCGATTACTACAATCTGGGGCAACAATGGCCACTCGGCCATTTCATCTATTTCGAGATCCTGCCAATCAACCACGTTGAGCCTCCAATTTCTTCTCCGTTACTTTGAACATGAAAGACACTTTGAATGTTTGAAACTCTTTCCCAAAACGGGCTTTGCCGTGAACGATGGAATGCATTTCTACGTCGTTCAACTTGGCCGAGCGCTCCATGTTGTCCAGCATCGTGGCAAGTTTTGGAGTGCTATCTGAGATCCCAGAGATCTCAATTTCCAGATCATTCATTTTGATCTTGTCGACATATACACCTTCAGGGATAACGGCAGGCATTAAGTTCATGAACTCGGTCGTTTTGTTTCGTCCGTTTTGTAAACCTTCAACGACCTTTAGACGTTCGAGGATTTTGCTGTGCTCTTGCTCTGCAATTTTCATTGCTTCAATACGCTGGTCGAGTTCGGCAATGTAGTGAGTGAGGTAATCGAGCCGCTCCTGTTGTTGATCTTGTTGGTACTCAAAAAACTTTCCAATACCCCACTGGATGCCAACAGCGACCAACATGCCTAATGCGACCAAACTGATGAAGCGACGTCGGTGCTCTTCTCTTTGATTCTCTCGCCAAGGAAGTAAATTAATGCGATAAAGCACGGGCGCCTCCTAGCCAATGAATGCCACGAACGGCCAGTCCGGCTGCTGTTGAGAAATGCTGCCAATCCACAGCACGACGCTTACGCTTAGACACCTTCATCTCAAATAGCCCTAGCGGATTTAGCAATTCACACTCTAACGACAATTGTTGAGACAACTCCTCTGCGAGCATGGGAGTGGAGGCCCCTTCCCCTGATAACCAGATACCCTTGATGTTTTGTGAGCCATTGATTGAGGTATAGAGCTGCATCTGGCGCTTTACTCGCTCTACGATTTGACGGTTAAACAGCTCTGTTTTCTCCTGAGCATCATCGGACAGAAAATCGACTGGAGAAGCGCTGTTTGCTCCGCGTGTGCCGTAAGCAAACTCTTTGTGAAACAGTTCACCTTGTTCGGTAAACATGGTGAAGGAGCTCGATAAGGTGCCAATATCGAGTAAGCAGTATTTGTTTTTGTCAGGAAAGCGATCGGCGGTGAGCTTCCAGATATGACCAAGGCTTTGCGAATGCACGTCCACTAAAACAGGTTTTAGTCCGGACTTTTGTAATGCATCAACTCGGCCTTCTACCACATCTTTTCTTGTCGCAAACACTTGATAGCTATCACTGCCACTCTGCCCGCCCTCCGCGCGAAGACGAACGAAGTCTAAACTCAGCTCTTCGACAGGGAATGGCGATTGATGAGAAAAGGCTTGTATCACTGCAAACTCAACTTCACTCTCTTCAAGATTTTGTTCTATTTGCAGTTTCTTGCTAATTACCGAGTTATCAGGAACTGAAATCGCAACTTTTTTAGCGCCAAAAGGCAGTTCTTTTTTTATCTGCTTGAGGGTCTTTACAATTTCTTGATGATTTATGGTGTTATTTTCAGCGACAATACCTTCCTTTAGTAATATTTCTTTGTAACCCAACAGAGCGTAATTGTTGCCTGTGGGTTTAAGTACTACGGCTTTGAGGCTGTTATGGCCTATATCGATGCCGGTAACGATTAGCTTATCCATCTCTTACTCTCGCTCCGAAATTTCTTCGTGCAAAGGTTGTTATTAGCATCCAAATAAGAGTTAATATCTCTTATGTGCTAAATTTTTGACCTAAGAGTACAAGGGTTTGCCGTTACACAGCCTCAACCAATCAGGGATTCTCCGGTGAAGTTCATAAAGCGTTTATTATTTTTAACATTGATTTGCATAATTCTTGGAGTCACCACAATATTTGGCTTCTATCAGTATGTGAAGCCTGAATTGCCAGATGTTGCAACTCTAAAAGACGTTGAATTACAAACACCTATGAAGGTGTTTAGTCAAGACGGGAAGCTGATCGCACAGTTCGGTGAAAAGCGTCGTATTCCTGTTACTTATGACGAAATTCCTCAAGACTTAATTCACGCGCTCATCGCAACCGAAGATAGCCGTTTCTACGAGCATCCTGGTATCGACCCTATCGGCATCACTCGTGCAGCTGTTGTTGTTGCGGTTTCAGGCTCGGCTAAACAGGGTGCAAGTACGATTACGCAACAGCTAGCTCGTAACTTCTTCTTATCTAATGAGAAGAAGATCATGCGTAAGATTAAAGAGATTTTTATTGCTATCCATATTGAGCAGCTTTTAAGTAAGCAAGAAATCATGGAGCTTTATGTCAATAAAATCTTCCTTGGTTACCGCTCATATGGCTTTGGTGCTGCCGCTCAAGTGTATTTTGGTAAGAGCCTTGATGAATTGACGTTAAGTGAGATTGCAACACTCGCTGGTATGCCAAAAGCGCCATCAACCATGAACCCAATTTACTCTCTTGAGCGCGCAACAAAACGCCGTAACGTTGTATTAATGCGAATGCTTGATGAGAAATACATTACACAAGAGCAGTATGACGAAGCACGCAATGAACCTATCGTGGCGCGTTATCATAGCGCTGAGATTGAGCTTTCCGCACCTTACGTAGCAGAGTTGGCTCGTGCATGGGCAGTAAAAGAGTACGGTGAAGAAGAAGCTTACACCTCTGGCTTGAATATCTACATGACTGTGGATTCTAAACTGCAAGATGCTGCAAATACGTCTGCGGTAAATAACCTCTTGTCATACGATGAACGTCATGGCTACCGTGGTGCAGAAAGTGTGCTTTGGAAAGAAGGGGAAGCGGCCTGGGACAATGAGCAAATAGAAAAGCACCTGAAGAAACAGCCAACTTATGGTGACCTTTACCCTGCGGTTGTGACGAAAGTCGATGATAAGACGGCACAAGTATGGGTTAAGAACCATGAAGAGCAAACCATCCCTTGGACTGGAATGCACTGGGCGCGTAAGTACATTACTGATAACCGCCAAGGCTCAACACCAAAGTCAGCGCATGATGTGCTAGCGACAGGTCAACAAGTTTGGGTTCGCGAAGTAAGTGAAACCGATGAAGATGACAACACAACACTGAGCTGGAAACTGAGCCAAGTGCCGACAGCAAACACCGCGTTTGTTGCGATGAACCCAGAAAATGGCGCGATATTGTCGCTGGTTGGTGGTTTCAACTTTGTTCACAGCAAGTTTAACCGTGCAACCATGTCAGTGCGTCAGGTTGGTTCAAGTATCAAGCCTTTCATCTACTCGGCAGCAATTGACAAAGGGCTGACTCTAGCGACTTTGATTAACGATGCGCCAATTAACAAGTGGGATGCAGGTTCTGGTTCAGCTTGGCGACCAAAAAACTCACCACCAACTTATGGTGGCCCAACGCGTCTTCGCCTCGGCTTAGCTCAATCAAAAAACGTCATGGCAGTGCGTACACTCCGTGAAGTTGGCCTCGAGGAGACACGTCAGTACCTTACTCGTTTCGGTTTTGATATTAACCAAGTACCACGCTCTGAGACCATCGCACTCGGAGCTGGCAGCTTAACACCAATGAAAGTGGCACAAGGTTACTCTGTGTTTGCAAACGGTGGTTATTACGTTGAACCATTCTATGTAGAACGCGTGGAAGATGCATTCGGTGAAGTACTGTTTAAAGCCAATCCAAAGAGTGTTTGTCATAAGGATTGTCCGCAAATGAGCGAGCAGCCAGAAAATCGCTACGCTGATGAATTTGGCGAACAAGACGTCGCGATTGATGGCCTAGCAACAGACAATGCCCTTGAAAATGATGAACCTCAATATGCACCGCAAGTTATCTCCGAACAGAATGCATTCTTAATGCGTGAGATGATGTACAGCAACATTTGGGGGGGCGGTAACTGGCGTGAAGGCACAGGTTGGAATGGTACAGGCTGGCGCGCGCAAAAACTTGGTCGTCGTGATATCGGGGGTAAAACGGGTACAACGAATGATTCCAAGGATGCTTGGTACAATGGCTATGGACCTGGTGTCGTTGCGATAGCTTGGGTTGGCTTTGATGATCACTCACGTGCACTTGGCCGCACCACTGTTAACAGCAACCTAGGGCAAGGCCAAATTTCTGGTGCCGAGTCGGGTGCGAAAACCGCAGAGCCTGCTTGGATTGACTTCATGCGTGTTGCGCTAGAAGGGACGCCGGAGCAAGGTAAAAATATTCCAGAGGATATTATTCGAGTTCGTATTGATCGCAACAGCGGTATGCTAACGCACAAGGTAGATAGCACATCAATGTTCGAATACTTTGAAAAAGGCACGGAGCCTACCGAATACGCTGGCGACCGTTTAGAAGATAGTATTTATTCTTCAGGCTCTGGCGCAGAAGAACTGTTCTAAATCACAAAAGCACAAGGGAGAGCATCAAGCTCTCCCCTTTTTTATTTCTGCTTTTTATGCTGCAGCATTCAATGATGGATAAGAAGCCAACACCTCTTTAATCTTCGCTGCTAAAGCTTCAAACCTAGCTCGTAATGGTGAGCCCGGACGGTATACGAGAACGATATTACGCGAGGGGGTTGGGTTAACAGCTGGTACGTAGCATACGCCATCTTTTTGCTTCTCATTAGGGATAGAAAGCTGAGGCAATAACGTAATCCCCGCACCAGCAGCAACCATATTGCGTAACGTCTCCAAGCTGGTGGCTTTAAAACGCTCATCGTCTTTTGCACCAGCGGCAAAACAAAAACCTAACGCTTGATCTCGCAGACAGTGGCCGTCTCCCAACGCTAAAACGGTTTTACCATTCAGCTCCAACATATCAACATGGTCGAGAGAGGCCCACTCGTGGTCACATGGCACTGCGACACTTAATGGCTCTTGATACACTTCGATCTCTTTAAATGGCGCAGTTTCATCAACCGAAGCTAAAACTAAGCAATCTAGTTTGCCTTCTTCCAATTGACGCACTAATTGATGTGTTTGAGCTTCGTGCAGAAATAGCTCCAGCTCAGGAAATGCTTCTTTTATCTGCGGCAGAATTTTGGGTAGTAGATAAGGCCCAACCGTCGGGATGAAACCAATATGCATCGGTCCAGTCATGGCTCCGCTTTGACCGCTTGCCATATCTCTGAAGGTTTTCACTTCACTTAAGATGCGTTTAGCCTGCTCCACCAGCTGTAACCCTGAATCGGTAAACAAAACACGTCGGCTGCTTCGCTCTAAAAGCGTGGTCCCGAGTTCATCCTCTAGTTTACGAATTTGCCCACTCAATGTTGGCTGGCTAACAAAACATGCCTCTGCCGCTTTGCGAAAGTGCTTATGTTCCGCAAGTGCAACTAAGTACTCAAAATCTCGAATATTCATAATTCACGCTTCGCTTCTTTAACAATAGCTAATACCTATCAAAACCATAACACCAAACGATTAGAGCTATCAAAGGATTTTTACAATAATGGGCTCAACAAAACGAAACAGAGCGACGAAAAACGCTAAGCTCTATACGCATAATTTAAAATAGTTAAAGGAAATCATTATGTTTGTATCTAAAGAAGGTCAACAAGTCCCTCAAGTTACTTTTCCAGTTCGTCAAGGTGACTCTTGGGTGAATGTAACGACCGATGAACTATTTAAAGGTAAGACCGTTATCGTATTTAGCTTACCGGGTGCATTTACTCCAACCTGTTCATCAAGCCATCTACCTCGTTACAACGAATTGTTCCCTGTATTTAAAGAGCACGGAGTGGATGAGATTATTTGTGTCTCGGTCAATGATACGTTCGTGATGAATGCATGGAAACAAGACCAAGAAGCAGAAAACATTACCTTCATCCCGGATGGTAATGGTGAATTCACCGATGGCATGGGTATGTTAGTGGATAAAAATGACATCGGCTTTGGCAAACGTTCATGGCGTTACAGCATGCTAGTAAAAGATGGCGTAGTGGAAAAAATGTTCATTGAGCCAAACGAACCAGGCGACCCATTCAAGGTGTCAGACGCAGATACGATGCTGAACTACATAGCGCCTGACTACAAAACGCAAGAATCCATCACGGTGTTCACTAAACCAGGCTGCCCTTTCTGTATGAAAGCGAAACAAAATCTAATTGACCACGGTCTTCAATATGAAGAAGTAATTCTGGGTAAAGACGCAACAACAGTTAGTCTACGAGCTATATCTGGTCGCACGACTGTTCCACAAGTCTTTATCGGTGGCAAGCACATCGGCGGTAGCGAAGAGCTAGAAGCGTATCTAGGCTAAGCTGTCCATAGCCTACACCCTCGGTCTCCGGTGCCTTTTGGCTCGGAGGCCAACCCTAAACCACTTCTTCTACTAGTCTAGATAAGTAGTTATCTGCCAATAAGGTGACTACTTATCCAGATTCAACTATCCAATTCACTCTCCAAGCTCAATGTAGCTAGCTTGGCTTAAAACAAAAGCGAGAGTTCACGATGAAACAAGTTAATGTCGACGTAGCGATTATTGGTGGCGGGACGGCTGGTCTTGGTGCTTATCGAGCAGCAAAAGCTCATACCAACAGCGTGGTAATGATTGAGGGCGGTCCCTACGGAACAACCTGTGCTCGTGTCGGATGCATGCCGTCTAAGCTGTTAATTGCGGCAGCAGAAAGTGTTCATCAAATCGAAAAAGCACCTGGATTTGGGATACACCCGCAAGGTGAAGTACGAATTAACGGACGAGAAGTGATGGATCGTGTAAAGCGCGAACGAGATCGTTTTGTTGGCTTTGTGCTTGAAAGTGTCGATGATATTCCCGCTGAAGACAAACTATCGGGCTACGCGAAGTTTGCCGATGACCACACTCTCATCATAGATGATCATACTCAGGTCACCGCACAGCGCATTGTTATTGCGACAGGATCTCGTCCAGCATATCCGGCAGCTTGGAATGAACTGGGTGATCGCCTAGTGATTAACGATGATGTGTTTGACTGGGATGACTTACCAGAGTCCGTGGCAGTATTTGGCCCAGGAGTCATCGGCCTTGAATTGGGTCAGGCTTTACACCGCCTAGGAGTGAACGTGAAGCTCTTTGGCCTTGGAGGACAAGTGGGCCCACTGACAGACCCAGAGGTGATGGCGTATGCAGATAAAGCCTTTAAGGAAGAGTTCTACCTTGATGCAGATGTAAAAGTCGAAAGCATGAAACGCATTGCTTCGTCAGACAATGACGGCGAAGACAAGGTCGAAATCCAATTCATCAACCATGATGGTGAATTAGAAACTTTCGTTGTCGATTACGTATTGGCCGCAACGGGTCGTCGTCCAAACGTCGATAAGCTGGCGATCGAGAACACCAATGTGGCTCTCGATGAACGTGGCGTACCAACGGCGGATCACTACACATTGCAAACTTCGGTAGAGAGCATCTTCATCGCAGGTGATGCAAGTAACCAAATTCCACTGCTGCACGAAGCCGCTGACCAAGGCCGTATTGCTGGAGACAACGCAGGCCGTTTCCCAGATATTCGTGCGGGTCTGCGTCGCTCACCAATTTCAGCCGTGTTCTCCGACCCTCAAATTGCTATGGTTGGCGAAACATATAAACAACTAGAAACACGTCTAGGCACATGTGGATGTTTCGCAACCGGTGAAGTCTCGTTTGAAAATCAAGGACGTTCGCGCGTCATGCTTCGTAATAAAGGCATTCTGCATGTCTACGGAGAGCAAGGCACTGGACGTTTTTTAGGTGCAGAAATGATGGCCCCGAATGCAGAGCATCTTGCGCACCTTTTAGCGTGGGCGCACCAAAATAGGATGACGATTTCTGAGATGTTAGATATGCCCTTCTATCACCCAGTGATTGAAGAAGGCGTCCGCACCGCTCTACGTGATTTGAATGCAAAACTACACTTAGGGCCAGAAATGGTGAAACATTGTCTTGACTGCGGCCCTGGCTGCTAACGCTTTCAGGCTTCTATCTAAATATAAGCAAAGCCTCGTCATCAACGAGGCTTTGCTTTACTACTTCGGCGCAATGAAATCTCTCTTACGCTGCCATCATTGCATAGCGGCTGACCATACAAATCGCGACAACACCGATCATAAAGAACCCACCAGCGATACTCAGCGCAAGTTTCAACTCTGTCGACATCATTATATTTCCTGTTAAAGACTGACAGCGCACCATACATCAATTACGTGCCACAAAGCTTTTACAAAGCTAACTTTCCATTTTTGGTTGTGTCATGGCGCTCTAAGCCCGTGTAAGAAACGCTTTCCACCATTTAGTTAGATATATAATCTGAAGCAACACTAATGGTTTGGAAAACACTATGACTTGTCGCCGCTGCGAGGAACATTGGTTTTGGAAAAAACTTGGACGTTGCCAACGATGCTTGGATCAATTGACGGTACTTTCTGTACTGTGTTGGATTGTGTGGTGGTTTACGCTCAAAGATGATCCACAAAGCATCGAGTCGATCGCTTTGATCTTTGCCGGCTTCGCTTTCAACGTTTTGTTGTTTCTACACTTATGGATGCGTTTTGTCATCTTGCCTTGGCAGCGTCGAAAGGGACAAAAAAAGGCGAATAAAAAAGAGAAAAGTGACAGATAGAAAAAAGCCCCAAAACCAATGTCAGTTCTGGGGCTCTCTTAGATTCTTCTAAGAAAAAGCAGTGGTACTTTAATAGACCGGGCTTCCTCTCAAAGGTTCCAAATTTTTTCGATTTTTTTAGCGAATACTGATGTAAGTAAGCAGGAAAATGACTATGTCATTGAATGCTAATAAAATCACTCCACAACTTCAGTTCATGCCACATGCGTTTTTTGGATCACTTGCTCCATTAAATTGATCTCAAGCGCTACCTCATCACATGCATGTTGACGTGGGCACTGATCGCAATCTTTCAGAACTTTCTCCGGCAGTAATGACTTCGATGTCGGTAAAAAGCTTTGCTTCATAAAGAACTCAGGCGTTCGCGTTAGAACAAAGACTTTCTTGATCGCCATCTGGCGCGCTTTCTCAACCAAATAGTTCACAATCGCACTGCCCTGCCCTTGGCCTTGCCAGCCCGCTTCGATACCAAGAGAGCGTATTTCAGCCAACCCTGAGTCATACACATATAGAGAAGCGCAACCCGTCACTTCACCATGATGCTCAGCCACCGCGAAAGAGCCAATATCTCTCACGAGCTCATTACGAGAGCGCGGAAGATTCTCACCAAGGTTCGCCCAGTAAGCAACCATACCTTCCAACGTTTCAATGTCCGTCAAACGTGCAGGACGCACTTTCACCGCCGAGCTGTCACGCTGGCTCAGGCGCTTATCCGCTTGTTCTACCGCGTAAGCGACCTGGTGAGGCGAAACACCACCCAAAGCACAACGCTTTTCCAAACACGAATCGATAGTCAGAATGTCATACACATCCGCTTCAATGACCTCTGAGAAGGCTTTTAACTCTTCGATAGACAGCTCTTCTAGCGCACAACCTTTAGCAATAGCACCAACGACCGCGACACCGACGATGTGGTGAGCTTCACGGAATGGGATGCCTTTCGCCACTAGGTAATCAGCTAACTCCGTCGAGTTTGCGTAACCTTGTTTCGCCGCTTCTAGTGTGCGCTCGCCATTCACTTTAATACCGTCAAAACACAGAGCTGCCATTTCCATGCAGTCGTTCCATGTATCTAAAGCGTCAAACAACCCTTCTTTATCTTCCTGCATGTCTTTGTTGTACGCCAATGGCAAGGCTTTAACTGTCATCATCATGCTCGATAATGCGCCATAGACACGCCCTGTCTTACCACGGATCAACTCAAGTGCATCTGGGTTTTTCTTCTGTGGCATTAATGACGAACCAGATGTCACCGTATCCGCTAACTCAATGAAGTTTGACTCGCCTGAATTGTAGAAGATCATATCTTCTGCAAGACGAGAAAGGTGAAGCATAGAAATCGACGCCACCGACATCAGTTCCATCACATGATCACGATCTGAAACCGAATCGAGTGAATTACGCGTAGCACGGTGGAAACCGAGATTATGTGCTAATTGTTCGCGATCAATCGGATAAGCCGTTCCCGCTAAAGCACCCGAGCCAAGTGGACAAGTGTCGAGACGCTGTAAGGCATCATTCAGACGAGAGTAGTCACGCTCGAACATTTCAACATAAGCCAAGCACCAGTGAGCAAAGGTTACAGGTTGAGCACGCTGAAGATGAGTATAGCCTGGCAATACGGTGCCTTGGTGCTGTTTAGCAACATGGACCATTTGTGCTTGTAGGCGATCTAAAGCAATCAATAATTGCTGACCTTGCTGACGACACCAAAGTTTCAAGTCTGTGGCGACTTGGTCATTCCGAGAACGCCCAGTGTGGAGTTTTTTACCTAAATCTCCCACTTTACTGATTAGCTGCTGTTCAACCCAAGAGTGGATATCTTCTGCATCAGAGCGAAGAATTTGGTGAGGGTCTTCCATCACTTCTAACTTCAGCTCATTTAAAGCAAGTTCCAGTTTTTGCTGTTCTTCTGCCGATAGCACATCAACAGAAAGCAGAGCTTTAGACCATGCGATTGAACCTACGATGTCTTGCTCAGCCAATCGGTAGTCAAAACGCAACGAATCATTGAACTCTTTAAATCTGGTGTCTGCCGCTTGGGTAAATCTTCCGCCCCATAATGCCATTGCGTCTCTCCTGATGACTATTGCTTACTCTAACGTTCTCGAATGAGTAGTAACCAATTTGATGGTCATTTGCTCACTTTTTCTTATGGGTCAACGTTACGGCAATTTCGATAAAAAATAAAGTATAAATTCAATATTTTTACATATATATTCAAACCAACTTTAGATACCCGCTTTTAGAAACCAAAAGACCCGCCTATAAATGGCGGGTCTTTATTCAATCCAAGATGGATGTTAAGGGATTATTTCTTCTGGCTGTTCAATGCACGAATACGGCTTGATAGCGAGTAAAGACGGATAAACCCACCTGCATGGCTTTGGTCGTAAACTTCATCTTCACCAAAAGTCGCGAACTCTTCTGAATACAAGCTGTTGTCAGAACGTTTTTGCGTCACTGTCGCTTGACCTTTGTAGAGCTTAACAACCACTTCACCGTTAACGTCTTGCGCTAGCTCTTCTGAAGCAGCAAGGATCGATTTACATAGTGGCGTAAACCAACGGCCATCGTATACAAGGTGAGACGCTTTTAGACCTAGCTCCTCACGGAATTCGAATGATGATTTGTCTAGCACAAGCTGCTCTACAGCACGCAGCGCTTCCATCATGATGGTGCCTCCCGGTGTTTCATAACAACCACGAGACTTCATCCCAACAAGACGGTTTTCCACGATATCGATACGGCCAACACCGTGCTTAGCGCCCTTCTCGTTTAGGTAAACCAGTGCGTTGTATGGTGTCATCGCTTCACCATCAACTTCGACCACTTCACCTTTTTCTACTTTCAGCGTGACGTATTCCGCTTCATTTGGCGCTTGCTCTGGGTCGACAGTCCACACCCAGCAGTCTTCGTTTGGTGCGTTCCACGTATCTTCTAAAACGCCGCCTTCCGTCGAAATGTGCCATGCGTTTGCATCACGTGAATAGATCTTAGTAAGAGACGCAGAACAAGGAATATTACGCTCAGCGAGGTAATCCAAACACTCTTCACGGCTCACTAGGTCCCACTCACGCCAAGGTGCAATCACTTGTAAGTCCGGTGCTAGTGCTGCAAATGCACCTTCGAAACGCACTTGGTCGTTACCTTTACCTGTACAGCCATGACACAGTGCGTCCGCGCCCACTTTACGTGCCACTTCAACCTGCGCTTTAGCAATGATTGGACGCGCCATTGATGTACCTAGCAGGTACTTACCTTCGTAGTACGCGCCGGTTTTTAGTGTCGGGTAAATGTAGTCTGCGACCATTTCTTCTTTCAGGTCAGCGATGTAGCATTCAGAAGCACCAGAGGCTTTTGCTTTCGCTTCAATGCCTTCTAGCTCTTCGGCACCTTGACCAACATCGGCAACGAAAGCCACTACTTCACAGTCGTAGTTCTCTTTTAGCCACGGGATGATTACTGAAGTATCTAGACCGCCTGAGTATGCGACTACCACTTTATTTACGTTCACTTTGCTCATGTTTTTTCTCCAAACTTAACTGGCGCTGCGCTCGGCGGTCAGTGCCAACTACGACTTCCTAATATTGAATTCTTTTGCTGATGCTTATTGAGGCAAGAATTGAGTACCAATACTTTCACCAGCGAATAACTGTGCTAATTTTTCTGGGTAACGCCAGGTCGCGACTTCAATTGGACGGCCAAGATCATTGGCGGCCTCCAAAGCGGCTTTAACTTTGACGATCATGCCATCGGTGATCACATGTCCATCGATCAACGAGTTAGCTTGCTGCTCTGACAGGGTTTTGATCAAATGGCCTTTTCCATCTAATACACCACTCACGTCTGATAACAGGACCAACTCCGCATCTAATGCGCCCGCAACCGCGACTGCTGCTTGATCAGCATTCACATTCATCATCTGGCCATCTTTGGTTAAACCAATTGAACTGATGATCGGCAGTGCACCTGTGTTTAGCACCGCTTGTAATAGTGCTGAGTCACCCGGTGATGCTTTGCCTACCGCGCCGAGTTCTGGGTCAAGTTCTTCAACAAGACACAAACCACCATCCGCAAGGCTAAGGCCCACAGCGTTAAGACCGTCCGCAATCGCTTGACCTTGAAGTAACTTATTCGCAGTGCCTGCGAGCGCGCCTGCAATCACAGGAATTTGATCGTAAGGCGTTACGCGTAAACCGTTTTTCTTTACGGTTTCAAGCTGAAGCTTTGCCATCAACTCATCAACTAGGTAGCCACCGCCATGAACGATGGCGATTTGTCGCTGTGCCGATTTTTGGTAGGCCGCAATGGCACCAAACAGTTGGCTTAAGGTTTGAGTGCATGATAGAGCTGCACCACCTAGCTTAATGACTAAAGGAGCTTGATTGGTTTGCGTCATCGCATTTCCCTCTTTCAACGACTACAGCAACGCTGTCAGTTCTGGGTAACCGTAATGAATATTGAGACATTGCATCGCTTGACTCGATGCACCTTTAAGTAGGTTGTCGATAGCTGAAATCACAATGATGTGTTCGCCTTGTACCTTCCAGCCGATATCGCAGAAAGGGGTATTTTCGACATCCTGAATACGTGGAATACCGTCGCCTTTAAGACGCACCGCAGGCTTGCCTTGATAAGCTTGTTCAAACGCCTGTGCCACTTGTGCTTCTGTCACACCTTGCGCAAGCTTCATGGTGATAGTGGCAAGAATGCCGCGTTTAAAGTTGCCGAGGTGCGGAGTAAAAATCACATCGCAACCCAAGTGCTGAGCAATCTCTGGCTGGTGACGATGGTTAAATACACCATAAGGTTGCAAGCTCACTTCACAGAAGCTGTTAACCATGGAGGCTTTACGCCCTGCACCTGATACACCACTGGTTGCGTTGATCACTGGCCATTGGTTGGTATCGAGCAACGCATGTTCTAATAAAGGTTTGATTGCAAGCTGTGAAGCGGTTGGGTAGCAACCTGCTACTGCAATCAAAGGAGTGGTTTTTATTGATTCTTGGTTCCACTCTGCTAAGCCGTACGCTGCTTTATCTAGCCAGTTGTTATGTTGATGTACGAAGCCATAAAAAGTGTCGTAAAAGCCTTCACTTTTCACACGGAATGCACCCGATAAATCGAATACCTGACAGCCTGCCTCCAAGAAAGTTGGGGCTAAATCATGGCTGACTTCGTGAGCCGTTGCCAAAAACACCACGTCCGATTCTTGAGCGATTTGCAGTGGATCCGTTAGTGGTAAAACTGGCATATCAATGATGCCCGCTAGCTTACCGTGCAGCTGCGCGATGCTCTTTCCCGCATCAACACTGTTGGCGGAAACGTATAAACCTGATAGCGTGAGTTGTGGGTGTTTATTAACCATTAACGCTAACTCTGCGCCGGTGTAACCGCTGGCTCCAATAATCGTGGTTTTTAGCATTGTGTGACATCCATATACTTAAAGGCTCAAATGACTATTCATATTTAATTTCTGCTTTATTTTGATTTTTTATTCATTAAATATGATTTAATATGTGTTTTACATTTTTGTGGTCTGTCTGTCAACAGGAGATTTGAAGAATCCATGCAATTACCAACTTTTCTAGAGGTCTATGAAGGACTCATCAGCACCTCTTCTATCAGCTCCACGGATCCGAGCTGGGATCAGGGCAATGCAAAAGTCATCGAAAAACTCGCATCTTGGTTTAAAGATCTGGGTTTTAGCGTTGAAGTGATCGAAGTCGAGCCAGGCAAGCACAATATGATCGCACGTATGGGAGAGGGAGAAGGTGGCCTTTTACTTGCTGGCCATAGTGATACCGTGCCATTCGATCAAGGGCGATGGAATTTTGATCCGCATAAACTGACGGAAAAAGACAACCGCTTCTACGGTTTAGGCACAGCAGACATGAAAGGCTTTTTCGCCTTTATTTATGAAGCAGTGAAGAAAGTCGATTGGAGCAAGCAGAGCAAACCACTTTACGTATTAGCCACTTGTGACGAAGAGACCACCATGTTGGGCGCGCGACATTTCACAGCAAACGCCCCATTTAAGCCGGATTACTGCATCATTGGTGAACCCACCAGCCTTGTACCAATTCGAGGTCATAAAGGGCATGTGGCAAATGCCATTCGCGTAACAGGCAAGTCCGGTCACTCATCGGACCCAGCGCTTGGCGTTAACGCTATTGAGATCATGCATGAAGTCATGTTCGCCATGATGCAACTGCGTGACAAATTGATTAAAGAATATCACCATCCGGGTTTTGCCATTCCAAGCCCTACCCTAAACCTTGGACACATTCACGGTGGTGACAGCGCTAACCGTATTTGTGGTTGCTGTGAGCTGCATTACGACGTGCGTCCTCTTCCTGGCATTAGCCTTGATGGTTTAGAGAACATGTTGCGCGGAGCATTAAAAGAAGTCGAAGCGAAATGGCCAGGGAGACTGGAGATTATTCCATTGCATGAGCCTATTCCGGGTTACGAATGCCAACATGACCACCCATTTATTGGTGGTGTTGAAGAGATTTGCCAAACTAGTTCAGAAACCGTGAACTACTGTACTGAAGCACCATTTCTACAGCAGTTGTGTCCAACCTTGGTGCTCGGCCCTGGGTCAATCGACCAAGCCCATCAACCGGATGAGTTTCTATCCTTCGACTTTATCGACCCCACAATTGATGTGCTTTCAAAGGCGATGGTCAAGTACTGCTGTTAATACGCGTTTAAGCTCGAAAGTCTGTGCAGCTCGATTGAGCTGCATCTTTTTATCTTCACAATTTAGCGCTAGTCTTAACACTTATTTAACTTGTTATTTTGTAATTAATTTTCACTTTTTACTCTATGGCTGCCGTAAATTTGCTCTAAATCAGGAGACAGCGGAATAATTGCAAACTTAGTCTGCTTTATTTGACTATAACTGGTGCTTTTCGCTAGATTGGAGTCTTAACAAGGACAATGGATGTAGTTTTTTTACGAGGCAGGACGACAATGAACGAGAAATACGCCGCACTCAAAAGTAATGTGCGCATGTTAGGCCACTTATTGGGTAACACCATTCGCGATGCCCATGGCGAAGAAATCTTCGAGAAAGTGGAAACCATTCGTAAATTATCCAAATCAGCTCAAGCAGGGAATCAAGCAGACAGGGACAGCTTGATCGAAGAAATCAAACATCTACCTGATGAGCAGCTAACGCCCGTTACTCGCGCGTTTAACCAATTTCTAAACCTCACCAATATCGCTGAGCAATACCACACGATTTCACGCCATTGTGAAGAGCACATTTGCGAACCAGACGCGATTAACTCGCTGTTTTCTAAACTGGTACAAAACGATGTGAGCAAACTGGACACTGCCCAAGCGGTTCGTGATCTGAATATTGAATTGGTATTGACGGCTCACCCAACAGAAATTACGCGCCGCACGATGATCAACAAACTGGTCAAGATAAACGAGTGCTTATCAAAGTTGGAGCTAAGCGATCTTTCTTCTAAAGAGCGCAGAAAAACCGAACGCCGCCTAGAGCAACTGATTGCCCAAGGCTGGCATTCAGACGTGATTCGACAACAACGCCCTACTCCGTTGGATGAAGCAAAGTGGGGCTTTGCGGTCGTTGAAAACTCTCTATGGGAAGCAGTACCGGACTTCCTACGTGAGATGAATGACCGTCTAAAATCTTACCTTGGAGAAGGTTTACCCATTGATGCTCGCCCAGTGCACTTCTCCTCTTGGATGGGCGGTGACCGTGACGGTAACCCGTTTGTTACTCACAACGTTACGCGTGAAGTCTTACTATTGTCTCGTTGGAAAGCCGCCGATCTTTATCTCAATGACATCAACGAGTTGATCAGCGAGCTGTCTATGACAGTTTCAAACGATCAAGTCCGTGAACTTGCTGGCGAAGATCAGCACGAACCATACCGTGCGATCCTGAAGCAATTACGCACTCTGCTCAATGAAACCAAAGATATTCTCGATGCTAAGATCCACGGTCAAAAGCTGGCTGTTAAAGCACCACTGCAAAAAGTCGAGCAACTTTGGGAACCGCTGTATGCCTGCTACCAGTCACTAAACGAATGTGGCATGGGTGTAATAGCCAACGGCTCACTACTGGATACACTACGCCGCGTAAAAGCATTTGGTATCCATCTTGTACGTCTTGATATCCGCCAAGAGAGCACGCGTCACTCAGACGTCTTGTCTGAACTAACTCGCTACTTAGGTATTGGTGATTACGAACAATGGAGTGAGCAAGATAAGATTGCTTTTCTAACTAACGAGCTTGCATCTAAACGTCCGCTTCTCCCTCGTGATTGGGAACCGTCTGAACCCGTCAAAGAGGTTTTGGATACCTGCAAGATTGTTGCAGCACAACCGCGTGAAGCGTTTGGCGCTTACGTTATTTCAATGGCACGTACCGCCTCTGACGTACTAGCCGTTCATCTACTGCTACAAGAAGCGGGTTGCCCTTACCGCATGGATGTGTGTCCTCTGTTCGAAACGCTAGACGATTTGAACAACGCAGAATCGGTCATCAAGCAGCTTATGGGGATTGACCTTTACCGTGGTTTTATCCAAAACCACCAGATGGTCATGATTGGTTACTCTGACTCAGCGAAAGATGCAGGTGTTATGTCTGCTGGTTGGGCTCAGTATCATGCGATGGAATCGTTAGTTAAAGTTGCTGAGGAAGAAGGCGTTGAGCTAACTCTATTCCATGGTCGTGGGGGCACAGTCGGTCGCGGTGGTGCACCTGCGCATGCTGCGCTTTTGTCGCAACCACCAAAAAGCTTGAAAGGCGGTTTACGTGTAACAGAACAAGGCGAGATGATCCGCTTTAAACTGGGGCTCCCAGATGTCGCAGTAAACAGCTTTAACCTATATGCAAGTGCGATTCTGGAAGCCAACTTGTTACCGCCACCAGAGCCAAAACAAGAATGGCGCGACTTGATGGAAGTGCTATCAGAAGTAAGCTGTGAGTCTTACCGAAATGTGGTTCGTGGCGAGCCAGATTTCGTGCCTTACTTCCGCCAAGCAACACCAGAACTCGAACTCGGCAAGTTGCCACTTGGTTCTCGTCCTGCAAAACGAAACCCTAAGGGCGGAGTAGAAAGCTTACGTGCAATCCCGTGGATCTTCTCATGGAGCCAAAACCGTTTGGTACTCCCTGCATGGCTAGGCGCAGGCGAAGCGATTCAATACTCGATCGATAAAGGCCACCAAGCATTGCTCGAAGAGATGTGCCGCGAATGGCCGTTTTTCTCAACTCGTCTCGGCATGCTGGAAATGGTGTACTCGAAGTGTAATATTGATATCTCTCGCTACTACGATGAGCGATTGGTGGATGAGTCGCTCCGTCCACTCGGTGAAAAGCTTCGTGCTCAGCTTCAAGAAGACATCAAAGCGGTACTGAATGTAGAGAACAATGAAAACTTGATGCAGCATGACCCTTGGGGACTCGAGTCTATTCGCTTACGCAATATCTACGTTGAGCCATTGAATATGCTACAAGCAGAGCTGCTATACCGCACGCGTCAAACCGAAGAAGCTTCTGCAAACTTGGAAGAAGCGTTGATGGTGACGATTGCTGGTATTGCTGCTGGTATGCGCAACACAGGCTAATCGTTTCATTTTTAATAAAAAGCTGGGCAAATGCTCAGCTTTTTTTTATCACAGGATAATCGCACCAAAACAAAAGCAGTAAAATAAACCATAATAGACCCAAAAAATACCAAAATAAAAGAACAAAAAACCACAAGTTAACACTATTGATTATTATGTTAGTTTTTTAGGGTAATTTTGTCCTACTATTCCACTTCATGCTTATTATTTATATACTACTTGCCTGCTGAGAGCTCATAAATCCAATCATACCTGCTCCAGCCTTGATGGGACTCCCCATCTCTCTAGGTGATAAACGGCTTTAAGGTGACAGGACCAACATTGTTGGTGCTACTTATACATTAAAAAACTCAAGTGCCAGTAAGAGCGCAGCTGAAAGTATAAGTAGCTTGTTTACAAGTTTATTGACCATTTGGATTGAAGACATGTCATTACCACACGTAATCTTAACTGTTCTTAGCACTCGCGACGCAACCGGTTACGATATCACTAAAGAATTCTCTGCTAGCATCGGTTACTTCTGGAAAGCAAGCCACCAACAGGTGTACCGTGAACTCAACAAAATGGCTGAGAAAGAACTGGTTACTTGCGTATTAGAACCCCAAGAAGGCAAACCAGACCGCAAGGTTTACTCCATTACAGACGCTGGTCGCAGCGCTTTAGGAGAGTGGTTTGATCAACCAACTGCACACCCAACAGTTCGTGATGAGTTTTCAGCGAAATTGATGGCATGTGCCGTTCAACCTGCAGCTCCATTCCGTGACCAACTCGCCGAGCTAGTTGAAGAGTCTCGCAAACTGGTTTCTCACTACAAAGAAATTGAAGCGGCTTACTACGCAACGCCGTCAACTTTAGATAAACAAGCTCGCCTAGAACGTCTAACGCTTCGCCGTAACCTTCTGTTACGTGAAACTTGGATCACTTGGGCAGAAGAAGTTCTAACTGA
The DNA here is from genome assembly GCF_033338635.1 of Vibrio sp. Vb1755. Classification (NCBI taxonomy): domain Bacteria; kingdom Pseudomonadati; phylum Pseudomonadota; class Gammaproteobacteria; order Vibrionales; family Vibrionaceae; genus Vibrio; species Vibrio sp. Vb1755. Next base: position 43,509 of record NZ_JAWOTA010000032.1, read on the forward strand.
ACTTGAAGTGATTGGTTAAACTCCTTTTGCTTTGATAAAACGAAAAAGGCTTGCCACTTGGCAAGCCTTTTATCCTTTTGAAACCAGATTTACGCACCGACTACTGCGCGAGGACGAACACCCAACGTATGGCATAACGCGTAAGTCATCTCTGCACGGTTTAGTGTGTAGAAGTGAAAGTCCTTAACCCCTTCACGACTCAGTACACGCACCATATCAATAGCTTGGCTAGCTCCTACAAGCTGGCGAGTCACCGGATCATCATCCAAACCATCGAATTGTTTGCTCATCCATCCTGGTACTTTCACGTTGTTCTGTGCCGCAAAGCGAGACGCTTGCTTAAAGTTCGATACAGGCAAAATTCCTGGCACAATTTCTACGTCAATTCCTGCTGCGACACAACGGTCACGGAATCGCAGGTAAGACTCAACGTCAAAAAAGAACTGAGTAATAGCACGGTTTGCACCTGCATCTACCTTACGTTTTAGGTTCAATAAGTCAGACTGAGCGCTTTTAGCTTCAGGGTGAACCTCAGGGAATGCAGCAACGGAGATATCGAAATCGTGGCGTGATTTCAGCAGCTCAACCAAATCCGAGGCATACATATCAGGCGCACCGCCACCTGGAGGAATATCACCACGCAGAGCGACGATATTTTCAATACCATTGTTCCAATAATCATCGGCAATATTAATCAACTCTTCACGAGTCGCATCAATACAAGTGAGATGGGGAGCGGCAACCAATCCGGTTGTTGCTTTAATTTCTTTAATGATGGAGTGTGTTCTGTCACGCTCGCCGGAGTTCGCACCGTAAGTCACAGAAACAAATTTAGGTTGAAGCGTTTTAAGACGGTGCACTGAATTCCAAAGTGTTTCTTCCATCTTAGCGCTGCTTGGCGGAAAAAACTCAAACGATACATTGATGTTATCTGATAACTCAGCAATATTCTGGTTCAAGGCGTCGATATGGCCTGCGTGCGTATATCCCATCTTACTCTCCCTGCGGCACTCCGCCACGAAAACAAATCCTTAAAATCGACGTTTAGACGTCTATATGTCTACAGAATGTATTGAATACGATTTAATGTCAACCTTGTAATTATGAATTTTTCTCAAGTTAATAATGAAGATAGTTCAAGTTTCTACTTGAGCATCATCTCGCCATTTTGCACGGGTTATGACTTCAGTATGGCACTGATAGGGGAATAAAAAACCCTGGATTAATTCCAGGGTTTTTAGGTCAATCGCAACTTTAAAATAAACCAGCCAATCGGTTGAGGTCGGATTGAATAGCGCCGGCTGTCACTTCTCTGCCTGCGCCTGGTCCTCGAATGACCAGAGGGTTATCTTTGTACCACTTGCTCTCTATGGCAAAAATGTTATCGCATGGCAATAAGTTGGCGAGCGCGTGCTCACGAGACAACGCTTCGACTCCCACCGTTGCTTTACCATTTTTTTCTAAACGCGCCACATAGCGAAGCACTTGATCGTTTCTCTGTGCTTTTGTCAGACGCTCTTGAAGTATTTCACTCAACAACGCTCCATTATCGAAGAAATCATCTAAGCTCAGTTCTCTTAATTCTTCTGGCACTAAAGACTCAACTTTAACGCTGTCTGGTTCTATATCTAGGCCCGATTCTCGAGCCAAGATGACTAACTTACGCATTACATCGGAGCCATCTAAATCAGAACGAGGGTCAGGTTCGGTTAACCCTTGCTGCCAAGCAAGATCGACTAAATCATTAAATGGTACAGAACCATCAAACTGTTGGAACAGCCATGATAACGTCCCCGAGAAAATCCCCGATAGAGCGACGATTTCATCCCCACTTTCACGAAGATCTCGCACGGTATGGTTTATCGGTAACCCAGCACCAACCGTTGCGTTGTATAGCCAATGACGACCAATTTTAGCGAATGCATCTTGAACCTGATGGTAGTACTGACTATCTGCGGAACCGGCCACTTTGTTAGCGGAAATCAAATGAATGCCTTGCTGTGCGATTTCTACGTAGCGCTGAGCTAACTCTTTACTCGCGGTAACATCAAGCACGACGGCTTCATCATAGCTTTTAAGTGCTCCCAAACGTGCCAGCCAATCCCCATTGTTTGCTATGCTTTCATCATCAAATCGTTCAGCAACACTCGCCGCCTCAATACCTTGCTCATCGAACCAATAGGTTTGGCTATCCACAACCGCGACAAGATCAAAGCTCATACCATGACGTTTTTCGAGCTCACTTTTTTGCGTAGCAAATAAATTTAGCCAACTAGAACCAATATTACCCTTGCCACATAAAGCCACTGCCACGCGTTTTTGCGCTTGGAACAACTGGCTATGAATCGTTTGAACCAACGCCTCGGTATCAGTACGGCGCAAAACAGCGACTAGGCTCAGCCCTGAGTCTGTTTCAGAGATAAATTCTACCGGAGAGTGCTTTAGCTTCTGATAAAAGCCAAAGCAATGATTGGCGTTTTTCGTAACGCCTGCACCTACCGCAGCTAAGAGCGAGTAACCTTCTTTTAGCTTAATTTCAGCCTCTACCGCAAGCTCTTGCAAGTGTTTCAATGCACCACCGGCGATTTCTGCGGTGTAAGCCAAGCGTAGCGTGTGCTGATCGGATTGAGCTTCAAATGCCAGTGGCTCTAATTGCGCGCGCTGCAACGCTTGTAATACATCACTCTGTGTTTTTTCGAAGTCGTGCCCATGCATGAAAGACAACTGCACCAATAAAACATCATCCAGTGAAGTAATAATTTTAGCGCCACGACCAGATGCCAATACACGCTCAATACGAGTAGAACCCGACTCTGGCAGATAGCTACACTTGAGATTAAGGTCCATGGTACTTTGCGCCACAGGCTGAAGCGTACGACTGTGTAGCACTGGGGCAGCTAAGCGAGCAAGTTCACTGGCTTCATCCAATCGAAGTAACGGTAATAAACAAGCGTCAGACACCAAACGTGGATCGGCACTATAAACACCAGCAACATCACTCCAAATCGTGACAGTACTGACTTCAGCAAGCGCGCCTATGACCGTTGCAGAATAGTCAGAGCCGTTACGACCAAGTAGAATGGTTTCTCCTGCCTCGTTCTGAGCCATAAAGCCAGTAATTACCACACGTTTATGGTTATGCTGCGCGAGGATCTCTTTAATTAAAGGGTATGAACGAGCGCGATCAACCTCTGGTTGAGTTCCCGCTTCTGCACGTAAAAACGCTCGTGCATCTTGTGCAACCGCAGGGATAGAACGTTGAGATAATAACGCGGCCAATAGGCGAGCAGACCATACTTCTCCGTGTCCCAGTACCGCAGCTTTTTGCGCATTAGTGAGTGGTGCAGTCAGCTCCGAGAGAGTACTGAACTCATCATGTAATAAAGCTAACAGCTCTTCTTTTGCTTCACTCTCCAACAAGCTTTCTATTAGCTCAGTTTGGAACTGTCTTAAGCTTTGAAGCGCTTCATGCGCAATTCGGCCATCTTTATTTAACCCTTCCAAAAACTCAATCAAGCGATTAGTGGTTTTTCCTGCAGCAGAGACGACCACAAGATCATTTTCTGTCGAATACTCTTTGAGAATACCCACAACGCGTAAGTAGCATTCTGGGTTTGCTAAGCTACTGCCACCAAACTTATGCAGCTGACGTTGTACAGTCATTGTTATCGTCTCCTATTACTGGGTAGCTTTAGCGAACGCTTGTTCTAAATCTGTGATGAGGTCTTGTGCATCTTCCAAACCGACAGACAAACGCAATAGTTGATGAGAGACCCCAGCCTCCGCCAGTGCCTCCTCACCCATTGCACGGTGAGTCATGGATGCCGGGTGGCAAATCAAACTTTCTACACCACCTAATGATTCAGCTAATGAAAACAGTTGGAGCTCTTTCACAAACACCTTTAACTGCTCAAACGAACCAGCAAACTCAAAACTCAACATAGAGCCAAAGCCCGTTTGCTGCTTTTTAGCAATGTCGTGACCTGGATGTTCCGGCAGGCTTGGATGATAGATAGTTTTAACTAACGCTTGTTTCTGTAGGTAAGCCAGTACCTGCTGTGAGCTCTCTTCATGTACTTTCATACGAGCACCAAGCGTACGAATACCTCGCAGTGTCATGTAACTATCGAAAGGTGTGCCCGTTGCACCAATACAATTGCCCCACCATGCAAGCTCTTCTGCATGCGCTTCTGTGTTGGTGATGATTACCCCACCAATTACGTCCGAATGACCGTTGATGTACTTTGTTGTGGAGTGGATAACAAAATCCGCACCTAGCTCTAAAGGTTTTTGGTACACGGGTGTCAAAAAGGTATTGTCCACCGCAACTAACGCGCCGACTTGTTTCGCTTTTTCACAAGTAGCTGCAATATCCACTACGCGAACCAGAGGGTTTGACGGAGTTTCTAGCAAAATGAGTTTTGGTTTTTGTGCCAATGCAGCATCTAAAGCCTGTTCGTCTGATTGATCGACAAACTGAACCTTAAAATCGCCTTTATTAGCTCGGGTATTAAAAAGACGATAGGTACCACCATAACAATCGTGAGGAGCAATAATGAGATCATCTGGGCCGAGAAAAGCGGAAACCCATAAATTTAATGCCGACGTACCGCAGTTAGTAACAACCGCTCCTTTTCCAGACTCGAGTTCAGATAGCGCACTTTCCAACAGTCCGCGGTTTGGATTACCAGATCGTGTGTAATCATACTTGGGCACTTCACCAAAAGCAGGAAAACCATAGTTAGTGGAAAGATAAATAGGTGGAACGACAGCATGATATTGGCTGTCTGATTCAATACCAGTGCGTACTGCAATGGTCGCAGGTTTGCGAGTGCTCATGGGTGTATCCTTTCACGGGTAATGACTTCTAAATAGGAATGCGCTATATCTAATGAGTAACATAAAGTGATCAACACGCTTCCTTTGCTGTTATGTTCACTTTACTCGTCAAAAAATGAGACGTCAACACTTCTAGACGTCTATATGTCTTTGCTTATGGCGGTAAATGCAGCTAAAATCAGCACCTAAATTATTTTTAACCGATTACATAAATGAAGGTGTGCAATGGCTGACTGGAATGGCGAATACATTAGCCCATATGCAGAGCACGGCAAAAAAAGCGAACAAGTAAAAAAAATTACCGTCTCTATCCCGCTAAAAGTTTTAAAGGTGCTAACTGATGAGCGTACTCGCCGTCAGATCAATAACTTACGCCATGCAACCAATAGCGAATTGCTATGCGAGGCATTTTTGCACGCGTACACAGGTCAGCCACTTCCGACAGATGAAGACCTTCGTAAAGACCGTCCTGATGATATTCCAACAGAAGTAAAAGCGCTGATGACGGAAATGGGCATCGAATTTGAGTCATTCGACGAAGAATAAAAAAGCCTGATAAAATGTTTCAGGTAATAACTCTTGCCTCGAGCCAAATGAATGACATAAAAAATGGGACGCAATAGCGTCCCATTTTTATGTATCACATCAGAAAGATATATTACTCTTCCATGTAGTTTGCAGGCATCTCGATACGAGCTACACCTGAATTAACCGCCGCCTGAGCAACCGCTTTTGCAACACGTGGTAGCAAACGTGAATCCATTGGTTTTGGAATAATATAGTCCGCACCAAACTCTAGCTTATCAACACCTGCAGCCTTCAATACGGCTTCAGGTACAGGCTCTTTTGCTAGCTCACGAATCGCCTCAACGGCTGCAAGTTTCATTTCATCATTGATTTCACTTGCACGCACATCAAGAGCACCGCGGAAAATAAATGGGAAACACAATACGTTGTTAACTTGGTTAGGATAATCACTACGGCCAGTACCCATGATCAAGTCATCACGAACTGCGTGAGCAAGTTCCGGCTTGATTTCAGGATCCGGGTTAGAACATGCGAATACGATTGGCTTATCTGCCATCAACTTCAACGCTTCCGCTGGCAATAGGTTTGGACCAGATACACCTAGGAACAGATCTGCACCTTCAATCACGTCTTCTAGTGTGCGCTTATCTGTATTGTTCGCAAATAGCTGCTTATATTCATTAAGATCATCACGACGAGTGTGAATCACACCTTTGCGATCTAGCATGTAGATTTTTTCGCGCATTGCGCCGCATTTGATCAGAAGCTCCATACACGCTACAGCGGCAGCGCCAGCGCCAAGACAAACAATTGTTGAATCTTCAAGTTTCTTACCTTGAAGTTCGATTGCATTCAGCATACCCGCTGCCGTTACAATAGCAGTACCATGTTGATCATCGTGGAATACTGGTACATCACAACGTTCAATCAGACGCTTTTCAATCTCAAAACAGTCTGGTGCTTTAATATCTTCAAGGTTAATACCGCCAAAAGTGTCTGCAATGCTCGCAACAGTATCAACAAATTCATCGATCGTGCGGTGCTTAACTTCAATATCAATAGAGTCAAGACCTGCAAAACGCTTAAACAGTAACGCTTTACCTTCCATCACTGGCTTAGATGCAAGTGGACCTAGGTTACCTAGACCTAGAATAGCGGTACCGTTAGAAATAACAGCAACCATGTTCCCTTTTGCAGTGTACTTGTACACGTTATCCGGGTTTTGTGCGATTTCACGCACTGGCTCTGCAACTCCTGGGCTGTATGCAAGGGCAAGATCACCCGCCGTTTCCGCAGGCTTTGTCAGTTCGACAGCAATCTTTCCTGGAGTTGGATAAGCATGGTAATCCAATGCTTTTTGGCGATGTTCTTCTTCTGGAGTGGCTGCTTGGTGGTTGTCTTCAGACATGGACGTTTCTCTTTTTTATTTTTAGGTAAGGGGGCATAAATTCTATCGGATAGAAATCAAACTTCATAGGCAAGATTGCGAGCAATATCCTTAAAAAGCCGATAATAAAAGAGATTAGACCAGATAACGGGGTTAAGCACCCGATTTTCGAGTCAGGTGCTCTTTCTTATTACTATTATTGGAGTATGCAAACTTAGATAGTATCGTTACTCTTCGTCCACGTATTGCGCTTGGAGATAATTCTCAATACCAGACATTTCAATCAAGCCAAGTTGCGTCTCTAGCCAATCAACATGTTCTTCTTCATCTTCAAGAATGTCTTGGAATAAATCTCGAGACACATAATCTCGAATGTCTTCAGCGTAAGCAATCGCATCTTTTAAATCTGGAATAGCCGCCATTTCAAGCTTTAAGTCACACTCGAGCATTTCCTTGGTATCTTCACCAATCATCAACTTACCTAAATCTTGTAGGTTCGGTAAGCCTTCAAGGAACAAAATACGCTCAATTAGATGATCGGCATGTTTCATCTCATCGATAGATTCGTGATATTCCTTGTCTGCTAGGTGCTTTAAGCCCCAGTCTTTATACATTCGGGCATGAAGAAAATACTGATTAATAGCGACGAGCTCGTTACCGAGCACTTTATTGAGATGTTGAATGATGATTGGATCGCCTTTCATGACAAAACCCTCCTCTTTGGCTTCATTTAAATGTAGAAGCAAATGAGAAGGTGTCAAAATGTAAGGCAAATAATTACTGCATACTTACAGCAATTAGCTGGCTTGTTTAAATTCCGTGTAACTAGTTTCCGCTAAAATTTCCTTGGCCTGTCTGATGCACTTACCACATTGGCTGCCCAATGCCGTGCACTTTTTGATTCCTTTAATATCTGTTACGCCTTCATCTATCGCCAACTTCCTGATTTTTTTGTCGGAGACACCATGGCAAAGACAAACGTACATACTCAAAAAACCTATAAAACTAATCTGTGACAAACAATATAAACAAGAATAGTTCTTGTTACCAGTCGCATTATGGTGTCCGATCAGAATATTTGGTTATAACGATTTTACCGCTGCAGGAAAAGATCAAAGGGTTAAGAGGGGTGAGTAAAAGCGTTAAGAAATAAAGTCGGTAAAACTCTGTTTTTAAATCGAAAAAGTGACGTCTTTTATTTCAACACTTATAACTAAATGTAATCTAGAAATGAAAAAGGGAAGCCTAAGCTTCCCTTTTCGATGCGCTTTCTTCAAAAAGAAGAACAGTGCAAGATTTCGTTTAATTCGTTATGAATTAGTCGAAGATCTTAGCAACAACACCAGCACCTACTGTACGGCCACCTTCACGGATCGCGAAACGTAGAC
>NZ_JAWOTA010000033.1:0-50659 GCF_033338635.1 Vibrio sp. Vb1755
GAGACTTGAACTCTCACACCTTGCGGCGCCAGAACCTAAATCTGGTGCGTCTACCAATTCCGCCACTTCCGCAACTTATTCTGTAGTTATCAAGGTAATTGGTAAAAACCTAAATAACGTTGTTCATGGTGGCTACGACGGGATTCGAACCTGTGACCCCATCATTATGAGTGATGTGCTCTAACCAGCTGAGCTACGTAGCCAAAACCATATTTTTTGTTCTCAACGCTTTGTTGCCTTGTCGTTGGGAACGGCGCGCATTATGCGAAGTTGAGTGAGATCCGTCAACAGTTTTTTTTAATAAATTTCGGAAAAAACCTCGTTCGCTTCCTTTTTAAACAAAGAGGCGTGTTTATGATCTAAAACTGGAAATAAATTAGCTTGCAGTTGCGTAATTTATTTTTGTTCATTTACTTAAGGTATTAAAAAAGCCAGCTTAACAGCTGGCTTTTAGTGTAAATGAAGTGTTTAGAATTCATTCATTTAATTAAACATTGAAGCGGAAGTGTACAACATCGCCATCTTTTACGATGTAGTCTTTACCTTCTAGACGCCATTTACCTGCGTCTTTTGCGCCATTTTCACCATTGAATTGGATGAAATCGTCGTAACCGACTACTTCTGCACGAATAAAGCCTTTCTCGAAGTCAGTGTGGATCTTACCTGCCGCCTGAGGCGCAGTTGCACCAACAGGGATTGTCCAAGCACGTACTTCTTTAACACCTGCTGTGAAGTAGGTGTGTAGAGTCAGTAGTTCGTAACCAGAGCGAATTACACGGTTCAGGCCCGGCTCTTCGATCCCCATATCTGCTAGGAATTCTTCGCGATCTTCATCTTCTAGTTCAGATAGTTCAGATTCGATAGCTGCACATACAGGTACAACGACATTGTTTTCTTTTTCTGCGAACTCACGAACCGCATCTAGATATGGGTTATTTTCGAAGCCATCTTCGTTTACGTTTGCAATGTACATAGTTGGCTTCAGTGTTAGGAAGTTTAGGTAGCCGATTGCTGCTAACTCTTCTTTAGATAGCTCAACTGTGCGTGCCATGCCGCCTTCAGTTAGTACTGGTAACAGTTTTTCTAGTACGGTTAGTTCAAATTTTGCGTCTTTATCGCCGCCTTTTGCCTTCTTCGCGTTACGTTGAATCGCTCGCTCACAAGAATCAAGGTCAGCCATTGCAAGTTCAAGGTTGATCACTTCGATATCTTCGATAGGTGAAACTTTACCTGAAACGTGAACAATGTTTTCGTTTTCAAAACAGCGTACAACGTGGCCAATCGCGTCTGTTTCACGGATGTTAGCTAGGAATTTGTTACCTAAACCTTCACCACGTGATGCACCAGCAACAAGACCAGCGATGTCCACGAACTCCATCGTCGTTGGAAGAACTCTCTGTGGGTTAACGATCTTAGCTAGTGCGTCTAGACGTAGATCTGGCACAGGAACCACACCAGTGTTTGGTTCAATGGTACAGAACGGGAAGTTTGCTGCTTCGATACCCGCTTTAGTTAGTGCGTTGAACAGAGTTGATTTACCTACGTTAGGTAGACCAACGATGCCACATTTAAAACCCATGATAGTAACCTTATTCAGCTTTGAACGTGTGGAGGCGATTTTGTGCTTTAGATAGGCCATCCTTAATCAGGATATCTAGACAACGAACAGCCTCATCAGCTGCTGCATCTAAAAGCTCTTGCTCTTTAGCTGGCGCTTTACCTAATACAAAACCCGCCACTTTATCTTTGTGTCCCGGATGACCAATGCCAATACGAAGACGATAAAAATCTTTGTTATTGCCCAGTTTGCTAATGGTGTCACGCAGACCGTTGTGTCCACCGTGACCCCCACCTTTTTTAAACTTAGCGACACCTGGCGGTAAGTCTAGCTCGTCATGAGCAACCATGATCTCTTCAGGTTTAATTTGATAAAATTTCGCAAGCGCTGCGATCGATTTACCTGATAGATTCATGAAGGTGGTTGGGATAAGCAAACGGAGATCCTGGCCATTGACCATAATGCGTCCTGTTAGACCAAAAAACTTTGGTTCGTTCTTCAGTGTAACGTTGTGAACGTGTGCTAATTCTTCTACAACCCAAGCGCCCGCATTGTGACGAGTTCTGGCGTATTCTGGTCCTGGATTAGCAAGACCAACAAGAAGTTTGATTTGTTGACTCAAGGTTAGGATCTCTCTGGAATCTCAAAAAGCGCAGTATGATAGCACAGAAAACTCGCGGTGGGCGACCAAGGGATTTTCTAGTTATCAGTACAAATAAAAAAACACCCCAAAGAGGGGTGCTTTTGAAATCAGTGTAACTGAAATGTTCGTATTAGTTGAACATTGCAGAGATTGACTCTTCGTTGCTGATACGACGAATCGCTTCAGCCAGCATGCGAGATAGGCTTAGTGTTGTCACTTTACCTGTTGCAGCCATCTCTTTAGACAGAGAGATAGAGTCAGTTACGATAACTTGGTCAAGAACTGAGTTCTTGATGTTATCCGCAGCGTTGCCTGAGAATACTGCGTGAGTAGCGTAAGCGAATACACGCTTAGCACCGCGCTCTTTTAGTGCTTCAGCTGCTTTACATAGTGTGCCACCTGTGTCGATCATGTCATCAACGATCACACAGTCACGACCTTCAACATCACCGATTAGGTTCATTACTTCAGAAACGTTTGCACGTGGACGACGCTTATCTACGATTGCGATGTCGATGTCGCCTAGTGCTTTTGCTGTTGCACGAGCACGAACAACGCCACCTAGGTCAGGAGATACCACTACAGGGTTATCTAGACCGCGAGCCTGCATATCTTCAAGTAGCACTGGCGTGCCGAAGATGTTGTCTACAGGTACATCGAAGAAGCCTTGAATTTGCTCTGCGTGTAGGTCGATAGTTAGAACGCGGTCAACACCAACGTTAGATAGGAAATCAGCAACAACTTTTGCAGTAATTGGCACACGCGCAGAACGTACACGACGGTCTTGGCGAGCGTAGCCGAAGTAAGGGATAACTGCAGTGATACGGCCTGCTGAAGCACGGCGCATTGCATCAATCATAACAACCAATTCCATTAGGTTGTCGTTAGTCGGTGCACAAGTGGATTGAATGATGAAAACATCGCTACCACGAACATTCTCATTGATTTGAACTGCAACTTCGCCATCAGAAAAGCGAGAAACAGATGCATCACCAAGAGAGATGTAAAGACGATCAGCAATACGTTGGGCTAGTTCAGGTGTTGCGTTACCAGCAAATAGCTTCATATCAGGCACGGTGGAAACCTCGGGTTTGCGTCCAGTTTAAATAGGTCGGTGTGAGGCTGATTGGTATTCAGCCAAAGTCTCTTTTAATGGCGAAATATTGCGCCCTTGAGCGATAAATGCCGAGACTTTATCAGAGAGTTGTGCAAGGATAGTTTCTGCTTCAGATTTGCTCGAAAATTCAGCAAAAACGCAAGATCCTGTCCCCGTCAATCTTGACGGCGCGTATTGTAGCAGCCAAGAAAGTTGCTTATCAACCTCTGGGTAGAGCATTCGTACAATTTTTTCGCAATCGTTTACGCTTGGCGTATTTAAAAGTGTTTCTAGATCTCGTTTTGGGGTGTTTCGCGTCAGATCTGGATGACAAAAAACGTCGACGGTTGCAATAGATACATTCGGTCTGACGACTAAATACCACTTTTCTTCGGGATAAGCAGGAGAGAGTTTTTCACCAACACCTTCAGCAAAAGCTGCAAATCCGCGCACAAATACGGGCACGTCTGCGCCTAGTTTTAAACCTATTTCAGCCAGTTCGTCGTCAGTTAGATTCAGTTGCCATAAGTAATTCAGTGCCACTAATGCTGTAGCTGCATTCGATGAGCCCCCACCAATGCCTCCACCCATAGGCAGCACTTTCTGTAGCTCAATATGCGCGCCAAAAGGGCAGTTTGAGTAAGTTTGAAGCGCGGTTGCTGCTTTCCAAATTAAATTGTCTTGAAGGGGCACACCTTCTATGTCTGGAGAAATCGTAATATCACCAGAATGGTTCGCTTGAATGGTGAGCTCATCGCCGTGATCGACGAATTGGAATAAGGTTTGTAACTCGTGGTAGCCATTCTCTGTACGGCCGTTGATATATAGAAAGAGATTCAATTTCGCTGGTGATGGCCAGCGTGTTGAAAGTTCAATCATTGGGTGATGTTCCATTTTGTGATCACTAGATTTATTTTGACATCAGCTGTGGTGAGTTTCAGCTTATTTGGCAGAGGGAGAGACTGTTCATGCCATTGAACGTCGCCATATCGTTGATAAGCAATACTCCAATCATTTAAACCAATTTGTTTGTTTAACGCTTGCAGTGTATTGGTTGGAGACAGTTGGAATTTGTCGGCATCGGTCGGTAGACCTAATAGCCAGTCAGGCATGTGATCGACGGGCATCATCAACCCTGTAAGACGGTAAATCAGCTGATTAGCACTGCGAGAAGAAAGGACCTGATCATCGTAAGTTTCTACTGTGGCGCCTTGTGGGGTGATGGTGAGCTTTAATGCCGTTTGTCCGAGAATCGTTGTTAAACGCAACTGGCTTAGTGCTGAAGAATGTTTCCAGTAGAAGTTTAAATTTTGTCTTTGGTCTGGGCCAATATAACCAAGTTTCCCCGTTGCTTGAAAATCTTGGATGGTTTCGAGTCGCTGCTCATGAGCTTGCCATTCAACGCTGGTAACACTTTCAGGAACGGACGAACAACCAGCGAGCAGTAAGCTCGACAAGAAAAAAAGAATAAAGGAGCGTAACGTCATGTTTGATGGCTTATTAATCAGTTTCATCGGGAATCGCTCACAACTATAGCATTGAAAAGTCGCACTTAGGAAAACAAATCCGGCTTACCCTTTCAATAAATGCGTGCTTACAGTAAAATTCTGGACCTATTTTATAACCTATCCCAGAGATACCACGTTAGATGTCCTTGCTTGCTATTGGAATTAATCACAATACAGCGTCTGTCGACTTGCGAGAGAAGGTGGCGTTTGGTCCGGATAAACTCGGCCCTGCACTCGAGCAACTTAGAGAGCACGAAGCGGTTAACGGCAGTGTGATTGTTTCAACCTGTAACCGAACTGAGTTGTACTGCGATGTTAAGCAAGGAGCGCGAAACAAGTTGATCGATTGGCTTGCTCAATTTCATCAAGTGAGCCGCGAAGATTTAATGCCGAGTTTGTATGTTCATGAAGAACAAGCTGCAATAAAGCATTTGATGCGCGTATCGTGCGGTCTTGACTCTCTGGTGTTGGGTGAGCCTCAAATTTTGGGGCAGGTAAAGCAAGCATTTTCTGACTCGCGAGATCATCAAGCTGTCGATGCCTCGATTGATAAACTGTTTCAAAAGACGTTCTCAGTCGCCAAACGGGTAAGAACAGAGACAGATATTGGTGGTAATGCCGTGTCCGTGGCTTATGCGGCATGTACACTGGCAAAACATATTTTTGAGTCGTTATCAGATTCAACCGTGCTTTTAGTTGGTGCGGGCGAGACGATTGAATTGGTCGCGAAGCATTTAGCGTCCAACGGTTGCACAAAAATGATTGTCGCGAACCGCACTAAAGAGCGCGCGCAAGGCTTAGCGGACCAATTTGGCGCAGAAGTGATCAGTTTGAACGAAATTCCTGAACATTTGGCGAAAGCGGACATTGTGATTAGCTCAACGGCGAGCCCATTGCCTATTATTGGCAAAGGTATGGTCGAAACGGCTCTAAAGCAGCGCCGACATCAACCTATCTTGTTAGTAGATATTGCGGTGCCGCGAGATGTAGAGTCGGAAGTCGGTGAACTGAACGACGCATATCTGTATTCTGTTGATGACTTGCAATCTATCATCGACAGCAACATTGAGCAGCGTAAAGTCGAAGCGATTCAAGCTGAAGCGATTGTTAGTGAAGAAAGCGCTGCATTTATGACATGGTTGCGTTCACTGCAAGCCGTCGATAGTATTCGCGACTATCGCAAATCAGCCAACGAAATTCGTGAAGAGTTACTGAGCAAAAGTTTGCAATCTTTAGCGGCAGGCGCAGATCCGGAGAAAGTGCTGCGCGAGCTGAGTAATAAACTCACCAACAAACTGATTCACGCTCCAACTCGCGCATTGCAAAGTGCAGCAGAGCAAGGCGAACCAGCAAAATTAACGATTATCCGCCAAACACTTGGCTTGGATGATCTATAACTCACGCTTTTTATTAAGAAAACGACACTATGAAAGCCTCTATTCTGACTAAGCTAGAAACGCTAGTAGAACGTTACGAAGAAGTTCAACATCTTCTTGGTGATCCTGATGTAATTGGAAATCAGGACAAATTCCGTGCTCTATCAAGAGAGTACTCTCAGCTAGAAGAAGTAACCAAGTGCTTCCAAGCTTATCAACAAGCACAAGAAGATCTTGTCGCCGCTGAAGAGATGGCAAACGAAGACGACGAAGAAATGCGTGAAATGGCGCAAGAAGAAATCAAAGAAGCGAAAGCGACGATTGAGCGTCTTACTGATGAGTTACAGATTCTTCTTCTGCCAAAAGATCCGAACGATGATCGTAACTGTTTCCTAGAAATTCGTGCAGGTGCGGGTGGCGACGAAGCGGGTATCTTCGCGGGTGATCTATTCCGTATGTACAGCAAGTACGCAGAAAAGCGTGGCTGGCGCATCGAAGTCATGTCTTCAAACGAGGCAGAGCACGGTGGTTACAAAGAGATGATCGCGAAAGTAAGCGGCGACGGTGCATACGGCGTGTTGAAATTTGAGTCAGGCGGTCACCGTGTACAGCGTGTTCCTGCAACTGAATCTCAAGGCCGTGTGCATACTTCTGCTTGTACAGTAGCAGTAATGGCGGAAATCCCTGAAGCGGATCTGCCTGAAATCAAAGCAGCAGACCTGAAAATCGATACGTTCCGTGCATCTGGCGCGGGTGGTCAGCACGTTAACACCACGGATTCTGCAATTCGTATTACCCACTTACCAACGGGTACGGTAGTAGAGTGTCAGGATGAGCGTTCACAGCACAAGAACAAAGCGAAAGCAATGGCGGTTCTTGCTGCTCGTATCGTTCAAGCGGAAGAAGAGCGTCGTGCCGCAGAAGTGTCTGATACACGTCGTAACCTTCTAGGTTCTGGTGACCGTAGTGACCGTATTCGTACATACAACTACCCACAAGGTCGTGTGTCTGATCACCGTATCAACCTGACCATCTATCGTTTGAACGAAGTGATGGAAGGTGACCTGCAGAGCTTGATTGATCCTGTGATTCAAGAGCACCAAGCAGACCAACTTGCGGCGCTCGCAGAGAACGGCTAATCGATGAGCCAAGTTCAATCGATTGAGCAAGCACTGAAAAGTGCGACGGCGAAACTGGCAGAAGGCGGCAAAGAGTCGCCTTCTCTCGATGCAGCTGTACTCCTTTGCCATGTCCTTGGCAAACCACGAACTTACCTGCTGACCTGGCCAGAAAAAGCATTAGAAGCAGAGCAAAAATCTCAGTTTGACGCTCTACTTGAACGACGTTTAACTGGTGAACCCGTCGCTTATATTATTGGTGAGCGAGAGTTTTGGTCTTTACCATTCAAAGTTTCTCCCTCTACCTTGATCCCAAGACCGGATACAGAACGTTTGGTCGAAGTTGCACTCGATAAGACCTACGAGCAGACTGGGCCTATTTTAGATCTTGGAACGGGGACGGGAGCTATCGCCATCGCGCTTGCATCTGAAATGCCAAAGCGTCAAGTGATGGGCGTAGACCTTAAGCAAGAAGCGAAAGCACTTGCAGAGTACAATGCTGAGCAGCTAAACATCAAAAATGTGACCTTTGCTCAAGGCAGTTGGTTTGAGCCTATTACAGAAGGTACGAAGTTTGCTTTAATTGTCTCCAACCCGCCATATATTGATGAAAAAGATCCACATTTATCCCAAGGCGATGTGCGCTTTGAGCCAAAATCTGCATTAGTTGCTAAAGAGAATGGCTTAGCTGATATTCGTCATATCTCGGATCTTGCTCGTCAGTATCTTGAAGTGGGCGGTTGGCTGGCATTTGAACATGGTTATGATCAAGGTGAGGCGGTGCGTGAGATAATGCGTGGCTTTGGTTACCAACAGGTCGCTACGGAAAAAGATTATGGCGGTAACGATCGAGTAACACTTGGTTGTCTGGCCAGTTAATCATGGAAGTCAGCAAACACTAACTAAAAAGAGAAGAAAAATGTACGTAGCTCTAAAACACATACACTTAGTGACGATCGCTCTCAGCGCGACGCTACTATCGATCCGATTCGTGTTAATGATGATGAACTCACCGAAGCGAAATAATCGCTTTTTGAAAGTGTTTCCCCACATCGTTGATACTGCATTGCTAGTGTCAGGTATCGCGCTTATTTTCATTACGGGTTTCATCCCGTTTACCGATGCCGCACCGTGGTTAACAAACAAAATCACCTGCGTACTGGCGTACATTGCGCTTGGATTCTTCTCATTGAAACTTGCGAAAAACAACCTACTGAAGATATTTGGCTTTTTCGGCGCATTAGGTTGGTTGGTCATGGCTGCAAACATTGCTGTGTCTAAGAGCCCTACGTTATTTGGATAGACGTCATGTTAGAGTTTTTTGACGAAGATTTTGACAATATACCGTTGGTGGAAGGTGCGCTTGAGCTAAACAAAGCGATTAACCCAGAAACCAAAGTACATTGGGCGAAACAAGAGTTAGAGCGTCTTTACAAAGATGCAGAAGCCACGCTTGTTCATGAAACCGATGAAGAGCAACGATTTGATGCATTCCTACGACTGTTTTTCCACGAGTGGGGGTTCAAAGGCGACGAGCAGGAATACTTTATTTCGGACAACAGCTTCATCGATAAAGTGTTGGAGCGCAGAAAAGGTATTCCTGTGAGCTTAGGTTCGATTTTGTTATACCTAGGCAAAAAGCTGGGGTTCCCGTTGAAGGGAGTTACTTTCCCTACTCAGTTCCTGTTAAAAGTCGATTGGATGCATAAGAAGCCAGACTACATCAACCCATTTAATGGTGAGTATGTAGGTGAAAGGATTCTTCAAGCTTGGCTTATTGGCCAGGAAGGACCGTTAGCTCAGCTAAAGCCTGAACATTTTGAGGAAGCTGACAACCCAACAATTATTGGTCGCTGGTTGGCATTGATTAAAAGTGCGATGTTGCGTGAAGAGCATTATACGCTGGCATTACGTTGTACAAATCTTGCTCTAACATTTGTGCCAGATGACCCATACGAAATTCGTGACCGTGGTTTTATTTTCCAACAGCTAGAGTGCCCTCAAGTAGCGGTATCAGATTTTCAGTACTTTATTGACCAATGCCCTGACGATCCGGCTTCCGAGCTACTAAAATCACAAGTTAATGTGATGAGTGAAACGCACGTCACACTTCACTAATTTTATCGATGTGCCGAACGGTGGCGTATCGTGGACAGAAAAAGAGAATCAAAATGGAACAGAAAATCGTTAATATCGGCGACATTCAGGTTGCTAACGACAAGCCATTCACCCTATTTGCAGGTATGAACGTTCTTGAGTCTCGTGATCTTGCGATGCAGATCTGTGAGCACTACGTAAAAGTAACGGAAAAACTTGGTATTCCTTACGTATTTAAGGCGTCGTTTGACAAAGCAAACCGCAGTTCTGTTCATTCATACCGTGGTCCAGGTCTGGAAGAAGGTATGAAAATCTTTCAGGAGCTGAAAGACACTTTTGGTGTAAAGATCATCACGGACGTTCACACTGAAGCGCAAGCTCAACCTGTCGCTGACGTGGTAGACGTTATTCAGCTTCCTGCATTCCTAGCTCGTCAAACTGACCTTGTTGAAGCTATGGCCAAAACAGGTGCGGTTATCAACGTGAAGAAACCTCAATTTATGAGCCCAGGTCAAGTGGGTAACATCGTTGAGAAGTTCGCAGAATGCGGTAACGACAAGATCATCCTATGTGAGCGCGGTTCTTGCCACGGTTACGATAACCTAGTTGTAGACATGCTTGGTTTTGGTGTGATGAAAAATGCTTCGAAAGGTAGCCCAATCATCTTTGACGTAACGCACTCACTACAAATGCGTGACCCATCAGGCGCAGCATCTGGCGGTCGTCGTGAGCAGACAGTTGAGCTTGCTAAAGCGGGTCTAGCGACAGGCATCGCAGGTCTATTTATCGAAGCGCACCCAAACCCAGACCAAGCGCGTTGTGATGGCCCATCTGCACTGCCTCTAGACAAGTTAGAGCCATTCTTAGCACAAATGAAATCGCTTGATGATCTGATCAAGAGCTTTGCAGATATCGATATCAAGTAAACGCCAGATGACTGGTGGTAACAAATACTATAGCCAACCGAGTGTTGGCTATTTTTTTATCTGAAAAGCCGTGAATTCTCAAACTTGTTACTGATGAATTTGTTATTGCTAAACAATGCATCATAATTATTAAATCAATGTGTTAGGGTGCACGTGGTTTTCAAATAGATCCAATGCTTAAAATGTGCATCAGTAATCCCAATAAGAAAAAGGTAAATAAATGAATCAGCGTCTGATGATCAAAACTGTTTTGAGTGCCGCTATCTTGGCCTCGTTAGCTGGGTGTGCTACGCAACCTGCACCAGAATGGAATGCCGATACAACCTATAAATTGACCGTATTGCACACTAACGATCATCATGGTCGCTTTTGGCAAAATCGATACGGTGAATATGGCATGGCGGCGCGTAAAACGTTAATCGATGATTTGCGCGAAGAAATACAGGCTGAGGGGGGGAGCGTGTTATTGCTTTCTGGTGGTGACATCAACACAGGAGTACCTGAGTCTGATTTACAAGATGCCGAGCCGGATTTCAAAGGCATGAGCAAAATTGGTTACGATGCGATGGCTCTAGGTAATCATGAGTTTGATAATCCATTGGACGTGCTATTCAAGCAGCAAGAGTGGGCAAACTTTCCGATGTTGTCTGCCAATATTTACGATAAAAATACTGGCAAGCGTTTATTCCAACCATACGCGATGTTTAAAAAGCAGGGCATTAAAATTGCGGTCATTGGTCTTACAACCGAAGACACTGCGAAACTTGGCAACCCTGAATTCATTGAACAAATTGACTTCCGTGACCCGAAAGAAGAAGCCAAGGAGTTGATTGCAGAACTGAAAGAGACAGAGTATCCAGATCTGATTTTTGCTGTCACGCATATGGGACACTATGAAAATGGTAATAGAGGCATCAATGCTCCTGGCGATGTGGCGTTAGCTCGTTATTTGAATGACGGCGATCTCGACATGATCGTTGGAGGACACTCACAAGAACCTGTGTGCATGGAAGGTCCAAACGTTATCAAAAAGAACTTTAAACCAGGTGATGAATGTCAGCCCGATAAACAAAATGGTACCTTTATTGTTCAGGCACATGAGTGGGGGAAATATGTGGGACGCGCCGATTACGAGTTTCGTAATGGCGAACTCTCGATGGTGAGCTACGATCTGATCCCTGTAAACTTGAAAAAGAAAGTTAAAGTTGATGGTCAGTCACAACAAGTCTTTATCCAAGAAGAGATTAAACAAGACGAAATGATGCTTGAGTTTCTTCGTCCTTATCAAGAAAAAGGTCAGGGCAAGCTAAACGTGAAGATTGCAGAATCTAACGGTAAGCTTGAGGGTGACCGCAATGTGGTTCGTTACCAGCAAACAAACTTAGGTCGATTAATTGCAACGGCTCACATGGAACGTGCGAAATCAGATTTCGCCGTAATGAATTCTGGTGGTGTTCGAGATTCGATTGCTGCGGGTGATATTACTTATAAAGACGTGCTCACTGTTCAGCCATTTGGCAATATGGTTTCTTACGTTGATATGACGGGTAAAGAGGTATTAGATTATCTAAATGTCGTTGCAACTAAGCCTGTTGACTCTGGTGCTTATGCACAGTTTGCCGGCATTGCGATGAGTATCAATAATGGTGAGGTAACCAATGTGTTTATTGGTAATAAGCAACTTCGCTTAGATGGTAATTACCGCTTTACCGTACCAAGCTACAATGCTGCTGGTGGTGATGGTTACCCTAAAATCGACGATCATCCAGGGTATGTAAATACAGGTTTTACCGATGCTGAAGTTTTGAAGGATTATTTAGAAACACACAGCCCTATTGATGTTAATGAGTATGCCCCTTCGGGTGAAATCACGTATTTAGTTGATACGGCGATTGAGCAGTAACCCAACAGAGAAAAAGCGATTGACTCAAACTCGCTGATATCATTAACTAAAAGCGCAGATCCAATTCAATCTGCGCTTTTTGTTTTTATGAGGAGAATCTTGATGACTCCGGCCATTAATCTTGCGAAAAAGAAAAAAATTCCACACACGATTCATCAGTATGAGCATGACCCTAGAGCCGATAGTTATGGCTTGGAGGCTGCTGAAGTGCTAGGACAGGATCCGAAAACAGTATTTAAAACCTTGTTGTTCTGCTTGAACGGGGAGCCAAAGAACCTTGCGGTTGCGATTATCCCTGTTGATCAAAAGCTGAACCTAAAACTGGCGGCGAAAGCAGCGAAGGGCAAAAAGGCCGATATGGCTGATCCGGAAATCGCCCAAAAGACCACAGGTTATGTCGTTGGTGGAATTAGCCCACTAGGGCAGAAGAAAGCCTTACCTACTTTTTTGCACGAAAGCGCAGCAGAGCAAGACAAAATCTGTGTGAGTGCTGGTAAACGTGGTTTAGAAATTGAGTTAGCCCCGAGAGATTTGCTGAGCTTAACTCGTGGTCAGTTTGCACCTCTTTGTTTGTAAACTCATGACAAATAAAAAGGACGCTCATGAGCGTCCTTTTTTGATCTTGCCTGTGTCAGTGAAGTGTTACTTCTTCAGACTCAATGTACCACCAGTGCGTTTAGCTGGTTTGCTTGGTTTCGCGGCATTTGGATTCATGTAATGCTGCTTAGGCTTACTCGGTGATTGAGGCTTGTTTGCTGAATGCGTATTGCTCGATGCATCTGGTTTACGGTGCGATTTACCATGCTCGCCTTGCGGTCTGCTGCGTTCACCTTGTGGTTTCGCTTTGTAATGTTCTTTAGCTGGACGTCCGCCTTCATCATCACGCTGACGACGCTTTTGTTGACCTTTTTTCGAGTTTGGTGCATGACGGAACTCATCAGCATTGTTACCGCGGAAAGTTCGTGTCTTCTGGTTACGACGAGCAGTAGAATCTTGGTTTTCTTCACGGCTATCAAACAGCTTCGCGTCGGTCGCTTTACGAATGTTGCGACCTCTAGAGTCTGTTTTTGATGCTTCTTCTGTACCTACAGAGCCTTCACACATTGCTAGGATCTCTGCCACTTCTTCGTCACTTAGGTAACGCCATTTTCCATTCGGAATACCATCAAGAGAGATATTCATGATGCGTACGCGACGCAGCTTGAATACTTCATAGCCCAGCGCTTCACACATGCGACGGATCTGACGGTTAAGTCCTTGAGTGAGCACAATACGGAAAGAGAATTTAGTTTCTTTCGTTACCTTACAAGGTAGGGTGACTGTGTCGAGAATCTTAACGCCACTCGACATCTGTTTGAGAAACTCTCCTGTAATTGGCTTGTCCACGCGTACGACGTACTCTTTTTCGTGGTTGTTGCCTGCGCGAAGGATTTTGTTCACGATGTCGCCATCGTTGGTCAAAAAGATCAGACCATCAGAGGGTTTGTCTAAGCGGCCGATCGGAAAGATACGTTTTTGGTGGCCGATGAAATCAACGATGTTTCCAGGGACGTCTCTCTCAGTTGTACAGGTGATGCCTGTTGGTTTATTGAGAGCGATATAAATCGGCTTCTCTTTTGCTGCCACTGGCTTACCATCCACACAAACATCATCACCAGGTAGCACTTTTGTCCCCATTTCAGGTTTGTTGCCATTAATGGTGACACGGCCTTGCTCAATCAGTCTGTCTGCTTCACGGCGTGAGCAAAACCCCGTTTCACTGATGAATTTATTTAATCGTTTAGCGTTGTCTTGTGACATTTTTGTCTCCTAACGTTTCACAACGGCGAATGAAGCTCCCTTCCTTTAAGGGGAAGGAAGAATAAGGGCGGGCATTCTAGCATTAGGGTGAAATTTAGCCTAACCGTTTTTGGTGACGTTCGCGGGTTTCTAATTTCTTTTCCGCACTTTTTCTAAGTAGGACGTAAACGGCTCCAGTTCCACCGTGAAAGCGTTGCGCACTATGGACGCATTGGACTTCCTTTATTTGTCGTAGCCAACTGCTAACAAAGCTTTTCATCATTGCAGGTGGATTTGAGCGTTCTCCTCGACCATGGACGATAACGACCGTTCTAATGTCCATTGATAGGCATTGCTTTAAAAACGTCACGACTTCATCACGTGCTTCTTTCAATGTTTTACGGTGCAAATCCAAGCGAGCTTGGATTGGATACTTACCAAGGCGAAGTTTGCGGTAAACCCCGTCCTGTACACCATCACGTTTGAACTCAACAAAGTCCTCTGGCTTGAGCATTTCAGCGTGATCAAGTGATAGGTATTCTGGGTCATCTTCCGTTAACCAGATTGCTGCTTCTCGTTTTGCGAGCTGTGCTTCTGTTACTTGGTGTACTTTTTTGTGTTCGGTGGTGTCTTGAGTGATTGGCTTTACATCGCCCATCATCTGTTGAAATAGATCAAAATCGTCGTCGTGAGACATAGCAGTAATCTCATTAAGAACAGGGAAGAATAATAGGATTATATCAATGAGTGGTGCATTGAGATCAAATAAAAAACCGGAGTAGGCAAGTAACCGACTCCGGTGCAAAGCGTTTCTAGAGCTAAGCGAGATCTAGTGAGGAGATTTGTCGTTCATGATCTTGTATATGAAGAAACCGCCGTAAAATAACATCAGACCAATTGCCCCAAAAATTACTATCATTGACGATAGACCCACTGCATTACCAAATAGGAGATCAAGCCAAAAGTCCATACGTTTCCTCCAAGATGTTCCCGACAGGAATAAACTAAATGGCGGTGTCTTGTTGCACACTGATCTGGATCAATTATGTTGCTAAGGTTAATAAACTGTATTTTGTTGTGAGTTATCAGTCACATTTTACGTGCTAGTGTTCAGTTATTCATCAAACGAATTAAGACCTAAGGTTTTTTTGTAAAAAGCACTTGCGCCACAGTTCAGAATCCGTAATATACGCACTCGTTGACGGGGACAATTCCTCAGTTAAACATCTCGGTGAATAGCGCAGCTTGGTAGCGCATCTGGTTTGGGACCAGAGGGTCGGGGGTTCGAATCCCTCTTCACCGACCACTTTCAGAAAGCCTGCTCAATGAGCAGGCTTTCGTCGTTTTAGCGGCAGCAAATTTGACTTTGATAGTAGCGAACCAAATGGAGTTCGCCTGAAGTTAGAATATGGCTCTTCATCGACACATATTGAGAAAAAGGCTCTACAGAAATGTAGAGCCTTTTTCGTATTTGGTGATATTTATTTGGAACCAGAGGATCGGGGTCTGGAATGCCAGTCCTCTGGAAGCCCAGTCGCGTCGAATCCCTACTTCACCGACCACTTTCAGAAAGCCTGCTCAATGAGCAGGCTTTCGTCGTTTTTAGTGCTAGTAATTTTAGACTTCAATAGTATCGAACCAAATGGGGTTCGCTTGAAGTTAGAACATGGCTCTTCACCGACACGTATTGAGAGGAAGGCTCTACAGAAATGTAGGGCCTTTTCATTTTTTAAGAGCGAGTAAATTTATTACTTGATGTCACACGAGATAGTATTGATAGGAGTTTCAGAAGTAGTGAAACAGACATAAGCGGTCTTTGGGTGATTTGGCCCAATCTTGACGTAACCCGCTTTTAAATCGTCTTCATCAAACGTTACTGAGTGAGATTTGCTTGTATTTCCATCATAGTAAACCGCTTCAAAGCCTTGGTTCATCATATGTGCAACGCGATTTCGAGTGTGGGCTGTTGAAAACGTGATGTTCGCGCAACGCATCATTGGTTTTTCGGTAATAAGAAATTGACCACTCTCTTTATCTAAAACACCGCCTTTTACTTCCGGAGTTATATCAATAGCTTGAAAAGCTTCTACGTTGCATGGCGGTTTAGCATAAGACAGCGAAGAAGTGAGCATAATTCCAATCGTGTATAGGAATAAATATTTAAATTTCATATGAGTTGTTTTGTATCCACTTAGCTTAACGGCGTTTTATAAGAAAGTTTGAATGAATTTTAAATGGTTGTATTTAAATGGCATTTTTCAAACAATCACTAGATATCACAATTTGCTTGGCGCGTCTTACCCAGTGGTTTGATGTTAAATCCCCGATTTTTAAGCAGTTCAATCAGGTTATCTTTACCTACTAAATGCAAGCCACCAACAACAACGGTGTAACGACCCGATTGCTGAGGTAGAACACTGCCAGTGTCGAGTTTTTTAGCCCAATCTCGATTACGCTCGTATAAAAAGGCTTGGTTAAACTCTTCTGTTGTATGATCGGTCAAAGAGGCTTCGACCAACATGCTACCATCACCACTCTTCCAACTCTCTATCAAGCATTGAACCAACTCTTCTCCGCCATCATATTCTTCAATTGATGAGAGAAGTATCTCTTTACCGCCTTCTGATTGACCTGCGATTAAATCGATTTGGAATTGCACGGACTCTAGTGGAATGACCGGGATTTGCTTTTTATCAGCGAGTCCTATTAAGTGCATGTCGACCCCTTTATCAGAGACATACCCCAGTTTGTTGACTAAAGCGAGTTGGATGGTGAATGCGGCCATCCAAGGTGGGGAATTTAGGAGTTGAGTTTCTGGCAAACCTAAATCTTGGGCAATTTCAATTAAGTGGCGACGTTGAGCTCTGTCTAAAACATCTTTAGAAAGAATGGTTGTTTGTGGGTAAACCAAGCCTTCAGAATTCCTGACGTCTGCTTCAATAATCAACCCTGTGCTTTGGCTTAAATGCTGGATGACCGTTCTAGGGAGTGGGTACATCGTTTTATCCCCCACATGTACCGAGCCAATAATCATAAGTTCGGTTTCCCCTTTTTTTGCTAACCAATGCTGTGGCTCTGCATAAGATGAAAAAGGAGTCAAAGTAACAAGTAGAGATGATATGAGCGTCAAGAGACGAAACATAGAATGGTCCTCAGATAAGATACCTTTAAACTTTATACGCAAAATAGCGTGAGGTTAAGTGCAATTTCTCCAGTGGGGTATTCGACAAAATCGTCATTTCTAAAAATATTGACGAGTTTTGACGACGAATAAATGAGAGTCACTTCACGAAAGGTAAATAGGTAATTCGCTTACTAATGGCTCACAAAATAATTAGGCGTGATCCAAATCTTACAAAATCAGTCGTAACTCATGAATATAAGTGACCTAGATCGCAGCAAACTCGTCAAAACAAGTTGTTCGATTTTGACGTGTATTGTAACCCCATGAAAATTAGGTTTTTATTATTTTTTCTGAGTGTCATTTTTTGAACTGGATCACTTCCTATTTCTATTTATTTTACGCTTAGAAATAACAGGTTGTATGTTGAATGTAACGGTTAGGCACCTCGCATTTGAGGGGCCGAGATTTTTATCATTGTCGTTTTGAACCACTGACTTTTTTGGGGAAGTAAGATGTTTAAACCTAGTCTGATTGCTGTTTCTGTTATCACTACATTAGCAGGTTGCTCTGCGCTGCAAAGCTCTGAACAACAAGTTGTAAATTCGTTGGCTAATAATCTTGATATTCAATACCAAGTGTTGACTAACCACGGTGCAAACGAAGGTCTTGCTTGTCAGGACTTAGGGGCTGAGTGGGCGTCTTGTAACAAGGTAAACATGACGCTGGTTAACCAAGGTGAAGCGGTTGACTCAAAAGATTGGGCTATTTACTTCCATAGCATTCGTCTGATTCTGGATGTTGAAAACGAACAGTTTAAAATCTCTCGCGTAACGGGTGATCTACACAAACTAGAACCAACAGATAAGTTTGATGGTTTTGCTGCGGGTGAAGAGGTTGTGCTTCCTCTTGTTGCTGAATACTGGCAGCTATTTGAAACTGACTTCATGCCAGGCGCTTTCGTTGCTGCACCAAATGCAGAGCCTAAGATGATCGCTTCTCTTAACACAGAAGACGTTGCATCTTTCGTGACTGGCCTTGAGGGTAACAACCTAAAACGTACGCCAGATGACAACAACGTATTTGCGAGCGCTGTGTCTCGTTTCGAGAAGAACGAAGATCTAGCAAAACAAGACGTATCAACCACGTTACTACCAACGCCAATGTCTGTTGAAGCAGGTAAAGGTACGGTAGATATCGCGGCGGGTATTGCGCTGCCTAAAGACGCATTCGATGCGGCTCAATACGCAGCAATTCAAGGTCGTGCAGAAGTGGTAGGTGTGGATGTTCGTGGTGATCTTCCTGTAAGCATCACTGTTGTTCCTGCAGACTTCACCGGTGAATTGGCAAAATCTGGTGCTTACGAAATGAGCATCAAAGGCGACGGTATTGCGATTAAAGCGTTTGACCAAGCAGGTGCTTTCTACGCAGTACAATCTATCTTTGGCCTGGTAGATAGCCAAAATGCTGATTCTCTACCACAACTGTCTATTAAAGATGCGCCGCGTTTTGATTACCGTGGTGTGATGGTGGACGTGGCTCGTAACTTCCACTCTAAAGACGCAATTCTTGCAACGCTTGACCAAATGGCCGCGTACAAGATGAACAAACTACACCTTCACCTAACGGATGATGAAGGCTGGCGTTTAGAAATCCCGGGTCTGCCTGAGCTGACTGAAGTGGGTGCTAACCGTTGTTTCGATTTGGAAGAGAAAAGCTGTTTACTGCCTCAGCTTGGCTCAGGCGCAACGACAGACAACTTTGGCTCTGGCTTCTTCAGCAAAGCAGACTACGTGGACATCTTGAAGTACGCGAAAGCGCGTAACATCGAAGTGATTCCTGAAATCGATATGCCAGCGCACGCACGTGCAGCAGTGATATCAATGGAAGCACGTTACGACCGTCTGATGGAAGAAGGCAAAGAAGCCGAAGCGAACGAGTACCGCCTGATGGACCCTCAAGATACATCGAACGTAACGACGGTTCAGTTCTACAACAAGCAAAGCTTCATCAACCCATGTATGGAATCTTCAACTCGCTTTGTTGATAAAGTGATTTCAGAAGTAGCAGCAATGCACCAAGAAGCGGGCACGCCGCTAACAACATGGCACTTTGGTGGTGACGAAGCGAAGAACATCAAGCTAGGCGCTGGTCTGCAAGATATCAACGCAGAAGACAAAGTAAGCTGGAAGGGTAACATTGATTTGTCTAAGCAAGACAAGCCATTCGCACAGTCTCCACAATGTCAGACGCTAATTGCAGACGGTACGGTAAGCGATTTTGCTCATCTACCAAGCCACTTTGCAGAAGAAGTGTCGAAGATGGTGGCAGAGAAAGGCATTCCAAACTTCCAAGCTTGGCAAGATGGTCTTAAATACAGTGAAGGTGAGAAAGCGTTCGCAACAGAAAACACGCGTGTTAACTTCTGGGACGTTCTTTACTGGGGTGGCACATCATCAGTGTACGAATGGTCTAAGAAAGGTTACGACGTGATCGTTTCTAACCCAGACTACGTGTACATGGACATGCCGTACGAAGTTGACCCGAAAGAGCGTGGTTACTACTGGGCTACACGTGCAACAGATACTCGTAAGATGTTTGGCTTTGCACCAGAGAACATGCCTCAGAACGCAGAAACCTCTATAGACCGTGATGGCAATGGCTTCACTGGTAAAGGTGATATCGAAGCGAAACCATTCTATGGCCTATCAGCACAGCTTTGGTCTGAGACAGTACGCAACGATGAGCAATATGAGTACATGGTATTCCCTCGCGTACTAGCAGCAGCTGAGCGTGCATGGCACCGTGCTGATTGGGAAAACGACTACAAAGTGGGTGTTGAATACTCGCAAAGCTCTAACCTAGTAGACAAAGCTGCGCTAAACCAAGACTACAACCGCTTTGCGAACGTACTTGGCCAACGTGAACTGGCTAAGCTAGAGAAATCAGGTATCGACTACCGTCTACCTGTACCAGGCGCGAAAGTTGAAGAGGGTAAACTGGCAATGAACGTTCAGTTCCCGGGTGTGAAGCTTCAATACTCTCTAGACGGCAAGAACTGGCTAACTTACGCAGATAATGCTCGTCCAAATGTGAAAGGTGAAATGTTTATCCGTTCTGTGTCAGCAACCGGTGAGAAAGCAAGTCGAGTGACCAGCGTGAAATAACTCGATTCTTGTAAGTTAATTTTTTGGCAAAGCCTCAACATCATGTTGGGGCTTTCTTTATTTTTTGAGGAAATTAAGCGTGATCGATGTCTAGTTATTTTTCATTGATAAATAAGTTTTTGGTTGTAATGGTCAAGGTTATTGTGAACTGGATCGACTTAATCTGCTAAATATCAATAAACAACCTGTTTATGATCACACTTCTATTTTTTGAATAATTTTATAAAAATACGATAAGTGCCTGTATTTCCCATGTTTTTATCAGGGTTGTTGAGCTCGGTTTGAACAAGATCACTTTTTAAAATGTTTTATTTTCCATCGCGAATTAATTAAAACAATATTGCGAACGCCAAGGAGGCACATTCCAAAGTTTGCGATAAAAGGGAAGAGATGCCCTCTAAAACTATCGCATAACGTGAATAAATAAAGGCAGTAATTATGAAAAACATTTTTGCACTGAGTGCTCTTTCTCTCGCTTTCGCTTCTAACGCTTTTGCTGGTTCTTCTTACGTAACAGGTAATGTTCAATTCCACGATGATGGTCGAATTCATGGTTCGGACGTTACGTCTACACTGGAAGCTGGTCATACTTTTGATAACCAATTCGGCGGCTTTACGGTTTACACCGAATTTGATGGTATTCAGTTGGGTAAACTGGAAACAGAAAACGGTGGCGCAGGTAACACAACACCAGCAATCACTGTGGGTGGTGAGCAGTCATTTAATATTACCGATCATTTATGGGTTGCCGCGGGTTACCAACACCTGTTCTCTGCTGGCGAGAACGTACAGTACCGTCCATTGGTTAAGATCGGTTACAACTTCGATAACGGCATCTCCTTAAGTAACCGTACTCGTGCGCACATTGATGCGACAGGCGCAGATGCGGATACAGATTACCGCATGGACAACCGCATCGGTTACGTGATGAATGAGGATGTGACGCTAAGCTACAACAACGTCTACATGATTGAAGCGGAAACCATGGACCACGAGCTTCGTGCAACGTGGACTCGTAAAGGTGTTCAACCTTACTTTGAGTTCCGTAGTCAAGCACACGGTGCAGAAAACGCGAGTGGTGACAGCCTAGTGAATAACGCTTTTGTATTTGGTGCCTCTTACGGCTTCTAATTTTATATTTGTCTTAACTGTCCATTAAGAAAAAGCCCAACGGTTTATCTCGCTGGGCTTTGTTTTTATTGGTCGTTGCCTTCGTGGTGGCTATATTCGAACACTTGGCCTTTTTCGTTAAAGGCGTAAACGGTGTAGCTGTCTTTTTTGTCGCCATATTCCATACCAGGGGAGCCCATTGGCATGCCCGGTACTGATAGGCCTTTTGCGTTACGTGGTGGATTTTTCAAAAACGCTTTAATGTCTTCGGCTGGAATGTGACCTTCGAACAGATAGCCGTTGATCTCTGCCGTGTGGCAAGAGTAAAGCTGTTCGTTCTTGATGCCTAGCTCGCGTTTGATGGCGTTCATGTCATCGTGCAATTTTTCTTCGACCGTAAAGCCGTTCTCTTCCATGTGTTTTGTCCATTCTCCACAACAGCCACAGTATGGCGATTTGTGGTTAATGACATCGGCTGCCAATACGTTGGCGGACACGGTCGCAAGCATTGCAAAGGTCAATAGTTTCAACTTCATAATACCCTCAAAAAGAAGTGGTTACTTTACTGAAAACAGTCGTAGTCGATTTGCATTACTAACGACAGTAATTGAAGACAGTGCCATTGCCGCTCCTGCGACAACAGGACTGAGCAAAAATCCAAACGCTGGGTAAAGCACACCTGCGGCAACTGGAATACCCAACGAGTTGTAAACAAAGGCACCAAATAGGTTTTGCTTCATGTTCTTAAGTGTAGCGCGAGAGAGTTCAATCGCATGTACTACCGCCATTGGTGACGTGTTCAGGATGGTCATTTGCGAACTTTCAATGGCGACATCACTGCCGCTACCCATGGCAATACCAAGGTTGGCTAAGGCGAGAGCAGGGGCGTCGTTAATGCCATCCCCCACCATTGCCACGACATGTCCTTGAGATTGAAGTTGCTCAATGTGCTGAGCTTTCTCATCTGGCATTACTTGGGCAATCACTTCATCAATACCAAGTTCTTGGCCGATAGCATTGGCAACGTGTTGGTTATCGCCCGTCAGCATTACCGTTTTGATGCCTTGCGATTTTAATGCAGAGAGCGCTTGTTTCGCATCTGATTTGAGCGGGTCGGCAATGGCGATCAGACCGATCAGTTCGCCGTTCAATGCCACAGCTACCGGAGTCCACGCATTTTTTGCGCATTCATCGATGGCAGGTTTTAGTGCGCTAGTCTCGACGTTCTCTGCTTGCATAAATTGAAGCGAACCAATGAGCAGCGGTTTATCTTGATACGTCGCCAAAATGCCGCGCCCGCGAACGTTCTCAAACTTGTCTAATGAGACGTCTTTTGCGTCGTGTCGTTTGGCGTAATCACATACCGCTTTTGCCAGTGGGTGCTCAGACTGACGCTCTGCCGCATACGCTAAAGCCAATAGATCTTCTTGGCTGGTGGCGTGAGTAAACACTTGCTGAACGCTAGGTTTACCTTGGGTAAGAGTGCCAGTTTTGTCGAACACAACCGTGTCGACTTTGCTTGCCAATTGCAGGGCGTCGGCGTCTTTGATCAGAATGCCGAGCTCTGCGGCTTTACCCACTCCCACCGTGACAGAAAGTGGGGTTGCTAAGCCTAGAGCGCAAGGGCATGCGATGATCAGGACGGTTGTGGTGACCACCAGCATATAACTCGCTTTTGGCTCTGGGCCAACGGCAAACCAAACGAGCGCGGCCAGTATTGCTATGCCAACAACGACAGGGACAAACACCGATGAAATCTGGTCTGCCAGTTTCGCGATGGCTGGCTTACTGCTTTGCGCTGTGCGCACCATGCGGATGATACGAGCCAGCATGGTATTTGCGCCAATGCCCGTTGCCTCAATGACTAATCCACCATCGGTATTTAATGTCCCAGCAGACACTTGAGCCTCTTGCGCTTTTAACACTGGTACTGGTTCACCAGTGAGCATCGACTCATCAATGTATGATTCACCTTGAATCACAACACCATCAACAGGCACTTTCTCGCCTGGTTTGATACGCAGTTTCATGCCTAGCGTGATTTGCTCAACCGTTATTTGTTGATCGCCTTGTTCCGTGATTACCGTAGCTTGCTGAGGTTGCAGGTTAATCAGAGCTTGCAATGAGCGTGTTGTGTTTGCTTTGGCTTTTGCTTCTATATAGTGACCAAGAGAAATTAAGCCGATGATCATTGCACTCGCTTCAAAGTACACGTGGCGTGAAGCAAGAGGGAACCAGCCTGGGAAAATCACCACAAGCATCGAATAGAACCACGCTGCGCCAGTACCGAGCGCGACTAACGTGTCCATGGTGGCGCGCTTGTGAGTAGCAGCTAACCAAGCGTTACTGAAGAAGTGTTTCCCTGCTGTGGCAAGAAGGAGTAAACATACGATACCGATCACTCCCCAAGCTAATTGGTCGTTGGTGTTGCGAATCATCATATTGCCGCCAGCAACGCCCCAAATCATTAAAGGGGCTCCGACGACAAGGCCAGCAATAGCATCCAGTTTAAAGCGTTTTTGTTGCTGACGTTGTTGCTGTGCTTGCTTTTCTTGCTGGGTTGCGGCGTCTTGTAGGATCTCTGCTTGGTAACCGGCTTGTTTTACCGATTCAACAATTGCGTTAAGGAGGTCATCAGAGTCTTGGCTTGCGAATACTAGTGCGCTTTGTTCTGCAAGGTTGACCTGTGCTTTCTCAACACCTTCCACGTTAGTAAGTGCTTTCTCTACTGAAGATACGCAACTCGCACACGTCATGCCTTGAATCAGCATTTGCAATTGAATACTCGCTGGTGGCACCTGCGTATCTTTAATATTGCTTTGCTGTTCTACCTGTTCGGTCTCTGGTGAGCTTTCGTTCTCTACTTCAACAGAATCAAGGTTGGCGGTATAGCCGAGTGTTGCTATTAAGTCGATCACTTGTTGCTCGGAGAGGAGGGTACGAATCTCTAAGTGCGTTGTTGAAGCCTCAAAAGAAATAACGTCTTGATTAGATTCTAATAAAGATGAAAGTTTTTTGACGCAACCGCCACAGCTTAAGCCTGAAAGGTTTAGTTCGTAGTGATTTCCTGCTTGGTAACCAAGAGATTCAATCGACGAGACGAGCTCTTTAAGAGAAGACTCGGTTTTGACCTCTACTTGCGTCGGGGACAAATTGAGGATCTCCACATCGTGATTCGCATGTAAAGCATTCTCAACTTTTCTCGCACAGCCCATGCAGTTGAGCCCTGATAAAGGTATAACTAACTGATACATAATCTGCACCTCAATAGTAGTGATGCTATGAGCTTAAACCTTCCTGCAAGGGTAAGGTCAATACCCATTTGCTACTCACAACAATTTCGTCAAAATCTCTCGAATCCCACAAGTGCACGGTCATTTTACTTGCGAGTGATCTCAAGGTTTTTTCTCTTTGAATATAAAGTTCCGTTAAAACACCTAAAAGATGAATGAAGTCGCTCACGTTTTTTAGATGCTCTCAATGTCAGTTCAGTGTCAAAACGTACTTTTAACGTTTTTTATTTTTTATATTTGATTTTAACTAATTGTTTTTTATTGATTTATTTTATTTTTGATCTTCTCATTTTGAAGTCGCTCAGATTGCTGTAGGGAAAGTTTTTTAGTGCGAAAAAAGTTTGTCATATTTGCCCCGTCCAAACACTGTTTCAAGTTCCTGCCATGTCCTAGTTAGTGAATTTGAAAATGGAAAAAACTAAAAATATAGGGGTTTATAATGTCTTACCTAAAGAAAAGCCTACTTGCCACGGCAATTACCGGCATGATGTTCAGTGGTGCTGCATTTGCTGATGGTGCAAACAGTGACGCAGCAAAAGAGTTTCTAACCAAAGATTCATTTTCTTATGAAGTTTACGGAATCATCGCGATGCAGGCCGCGTACCGCGATTACGATTCTGGCAGCAAAGCAACGGACGATGATTTGGGTGGCATGCAGCTAAACAACGAGTCTCGTATTGGTTTCCGTGGTAAAAAACAATTTGCTAACTTCGACCCTACTTTTATTTGGCAAATCGAAGGCGGTTATGTAGACCCTAGCTTTGGTGGCGAGGGCGCAGGTCTTGGTGAACGTGACACATTCGTCGGTTTTGAAAGTGCATCTTGGGGGCAAATTCGCCTGGGTCGTGTTTTGACACCTATGTACGAATTGGTTGACTGGCCAGCATCTAACCCTGGCCTCGGCGATGTATACGACTGGGGTGGTGCTATTGGTGGCGCCAAGTACCAAGACCGTCAATCAAACACTATCCGCTGGGACTCTCCAATGTTTGCTGACAAATTCTCCCTAGATATCGCAGCTGGTGCAGGTGATAAAGCAGGTCTAGGTGAAGGGGATGACTACTGGGGTGGTATCGCAGCACACTACAAAATTGGTCCTATCCAGTTAGATGCGGCATATGAAGGTAACCGTAATATCAAGATGGAAAGCCAAACGTGGGAAAACAACACGTACTTGGTAGGGGCACAAGGCTGGTTTGATAACGGGATCTCTTTCTTTGCGCAATACAAATACATGGAAGCGGACGCAAGCAATGGTGTGAGTGAAAAGCAAGATGCAATGTCTGCCGCTATCATGTACACCACGGGTGATTGGCAATACAAACTGGCTTACGCCGCTAACTTTGATCTAGAGCGTGATGGTAAGAAAATTAACGATACAGCGGACGATGTGTTATCAGCACAAGTTATGTATTTCGTAGACCCATCGGCAGTGCTGTACGTACGTGCTCGTACTCTAGACTTTGGCGACGGTGCGTCTCAATTAGATAAACCAACAGAAGCACGTTGGAAGTCTGCTGACTACGACGAGTTCTCTGTAGGTGTTGAATACTACTTCTAATTAAAGAAGCAGCTAAAAGGGCGGAAACGCCCTTTTTATCTTGATACTTATTCAAATAAGCCTTTGAAATGACTGGCCTGTAAATTTTAGAGGCTTATCTAAATTGGTATAAAGTGAGAAACCATGATGAAAAAAACAACGACACTTCTCGGACTTTGCGCAATGCTTTCGGCGCCAGCTTTTGCTGCTCAACTCACTCTGCAATCTGAATTAGTTCCTCGCGTTCTCAACGGCGAGTTCGTCTACCCTGAGTGGATATCCAAGAACAACAGCATCGAGTTAAAAGATGGGGAAAACCAATTAGCGGTAACGGTTGGACAAATCGTATTTGAAGATGGAAAGCGCCGTAAATTCGATTCGCAGCCGCTGGTATTAGAGTTTGATGCAGAAAAAGACACCGAGCTTTCTCTGACTTATCAAACATTCCGTACTATTGAAGAGGCGAGAGCCTTCGAACTCGATCCTAAAGTGGTATTGAAAGACAAAAACGGAAAAGAAGTGGCATTCTCTATGGTTCAACTTCGTAAAGGTGGTTTGCAAGGTTTTCGTGATTACGAACGAGAAGTTGCCGACTATAATAACGCAATGAATAAAGAATCGACTAAGGCAAGCATTGCGTCTTCTCCAGCGGAAACCAAAACAATCAAAGCATCGTTTAATGAATTGAGCCGTGAAGAGCAGCAAGAATTTATGCAATGGGCAATGCGTAACCTGAAGTAATTTCGTCTCGTGCTTTAACAGTAAATAGCAGGGCTGTGCCTTTTTGGTTCTGCCCTGTTTTTATTTCTGTTGTCAAACCGATTGTAGAATTGACTTACGGTGGTAAAATGTCGCCACTTTTATCCTTGACATTACAACGAGAGATCTCTCGTTGCTCATTACCCCTAAGGAACTCAAATGACGGTTAAAACTCGTTTTGCTCCTAGCCCAACTGGCTATCTACACGTTGGTGGTGCGCGTACTGCACTTTACTCTTGGCTATACGCTAAAAACCAAGGTGGTGAATTCGTTCTACGTATCGAAGATACAGACCTTGAGCGTAACTCTCAGGAAGCGGTTGATGCAATTCTTGAAGGCATGGAATGGCTAGGCTTGGAGTGGGATGAAGGTCCTTACTACCAAACTCAACGTTTTGACCGTTACAACGAAATGGTTGATAAGCTTCTTGCTGAAGACAAAGCTTACAAATGTTACGCGTCTAAAGAGCTGCTAGATGAAATCCGTGCAGAGCAAGAAGCAAATAAAGAAATGCCTCGCTACGATGCTAACCATCCAAAAATCAAAGCAGCAAACGAAGCGGCAAAAGATGGCGATCCATGTGTTATCCGTTTCCGTAACCCGAAAGAAGGTAGCGTAGTATTTGATGATCAAATCCGTGGTCGCATTGAAATCCGCAACGATCAAATGGATGACCTAATCATTCGTCGTACTGACGGTTCACCTACTTACAACTTCTGTGTAGTAGTGGATGACTGGGACATGGGTATCACTCACGTTGTTCGTGGCGAAGACCACATCAACAACACGCCTCGTCAAATCAACATCTACGAAGCACTAGGTGCGCCAGTACCTACATTTGCACACTGTGCAATGATCCTGGGTGATGACGGCGCGAAACTGTCTAAACGTCACGGCGCTGTATCAGTCATGCAATACCGCGATATGGGCTACCTGCCTGCGGCACTAAACAACTACCTAGTGCGCCTTGGTTGGTCTCATGGGGACCAAGAAATCTTCTCTCAAGAAGAGATGATCAATCTATTTAGCCTAAACGCAGTATCTAAGTCAGCGTCTGCTTTTAACACTGACAAACTGCAATGGTTGAACAACCACTACATCAAGAACTCAGACCCTGCGTACGTTGCTGAGCATCTACAATGGCATCTAGATCAACAAAAACTAGACGTAACGAATGGTCCTGCTATCACTGACGTGATCAAGCTAGTGGGTGAGCGTTGCAACACACTAGTTGAGCTAGCTGAGCAAATCCGTTACTTCTATGAAGATTTCTCTGAGTTTGAAGCGGGCGCAGCGAAGAAACACCTACGTGGCGTGGCTAAAGAGCCTCTAGAACTTGCATTAGCGAAAGTGGAAGCACTAACTGAGTGGACGACAGCGAACATCAAAGATGGCGTTATCGCAGCAGTATGTGAAGAGTTGGAAATCGGCATGGGCAAAATCGGTATGCCATTACGTGTTGCTGTAACAGGCGGGGGTCAGTCTCCTTCTGTCGATGCAGTAATGGAGCTGGTTGGAAAAGAGCGTTGTATTGCTCGCATTAAGATGGCGCTTGAGTTCATTGCTGAGCGTGAAGCAAACGCATAATTGCTTTGAACTGAACGTTCTTTTGAATAAATAGTCACAAAGCCGCGGTGAGCAACCGCGGCTTTTTTGTATCTTCAATTTAGATAACGAGAAACTTTCTCTCATATTGGTGAATGAAGAGATGGTTTCACCTGTAATTTACCTCAATATGGATAAGATTTTTTAATCCAAATATCGTTGGCATGAATAAAAAACGAGCGATTATATATCAAATATCTGATTGATTTTTATCCATGTTCCTTAAAGTTCCATTTTGTTTGTCTCATTTTTAAGAAAAACCTTTGCTTTAGCTATTTTGTTTCAAAAAACAAAGCAAACGTTTGCGTGGTGATTGCGTGGGGATTTTTTTGCTTAAGATCACATGTTGTCGAGATTTTTGATGACAATAAATTGACAGAATTGGGATTTTTCTCGCGATTTCTTAGCGTTATAGTTCATCCCGTCAGCGATACCGAGATGGCGATATGTATCACTGAACAGGAAATATACGTAAGTTGCTTCCATAAAAAAAATGCATGTGCATAAAAAGAAGCTGACTAAGTATCTCACTCAAGGAATGAATAAAAAGAATTGAAATACAACGTCAGTCAGACGGCGCATTTCGGCATCTAACAAAAGAACTTCTTTAGAGGAATCAATAATGAAAAAATTAGCAGCGGTAATTTCAGCGTCTCTACTTATGGCTTCAGCAGCACAAGCAGAAGTATACGTTGGTGGTAAGATGGGTAAGTCATGGATGGAAGACGCGTGTGTAGCGGGCCAGGCTTGTGACAAAGACGATTCTACTCTTGGCGCTTTTGTTGGTTACGAAATGAATAAATACTTCGCAGTAGAAGCGGGTTTCGACAACATCGGTGATTTTAACCAAACTTCTTTCGGTGGCCACGTAGAAGCAATCACTCTTGCTCCTAAATTTAGCCTACCAATCACTGAAGACATCGCACTTTACGGTAAAGTGGGTGGCGCTTACGTAATGTTTGATGGCAAAGATGATTACTCTTACCTAGGCGCGGCTGGTCTTGAATTCAACCTAAGCCAAAACGTAACAGCTCGTGCGGAATACCAAACACTGACTGACATCAGCAACGATGTAACTCGTGCGACAGGTAACACTGCAACACTAGGTGTTTCTTTCAAATTCGGCGGCAACGATGAGCCAGTAATCGTAGAAGAGCCAGTTGTTGTAGAAGAAGTGGTTGTAGAAGAAGTGGTAGAAGAGCCAGTTGTAGTTACGAAAACATTCGAAACTCAAACAATTGGTACAGGTAGCTTCGATCTAAACAGCACAACTCTAAAACCAGAGAGCGCTGCAAAACTTGATAACCTAGTTGCTTTCCTAAACGAGCACCCACAAGCGAACGTTGAAGTTGTAGGTTACACAGATACGTCTGGTCCAGCAGCTTACAACCTAAAAGTTTCTGAAAAACGTGCTGAGTCTGTTGCTAACGCACTCGTTGAAAAAGGTATTGATTCATCACGTATCCAAGCTCGTGGCGAAGGTGAAAACAACCCAATCGCTTCAAACGACACTCGTGAAGGTCGTCAACAAAACCGTCGCGTAGAAGTCGTTGTTCCAGAATTTGAATACCAAGTTCAGCAATAAGCTCCTATTCGACCGTAGTATAGAAGACTGAAGCTGAAAGCCCCAAAGAGTTCGCTCTTTGGGGCTTTTTATTTCTCTTCAAAAAACTGACTGAAATGTTCAAAGTGGCCAGGTATTACTTAAGATCAATGCTGTTTAAACGCCCCATAAATGTCAGGATCTCCAAGTTATCTTTATGTGCTTCTAACAACGCTTTTTTGGTTTGCATGTAGGCGGCAAGTTTGCCGTACTTACTAATAGAGCGAACCACCGTTTTATATTTATACTCACCGTCATCATTGAACTCTCGCCACTTGGCGATGTAACACGTATCTCGGTTGTCAGGGTTTTCAAGAGTAGGGTTAGGCTTGTGAACGATTTTAGGCTCAACGCTATGTGGAAGCCTAGTCATTAGGTAAGGGTCTTTCAAAAGACGTCGCCAGAATTTGCCCCACATTTGCCGGCCTAACTCGTTTCTCAGCTTAATGGCTTTTTGTAAGCCTTTCTTTTCTCCAATACGAACAAATCCTACCGAGCGGTGTAGTACCGTATCCTCGGGGGTATGGATATGTATCTTAAAGGCTGTCTTGCCTTTAGAAATAAAGCGGTGTCCAGTGTTAGTTATTAAATTGCTCTTAGACATAGTGCTAACTAATAATTTTATTAATAGCTAAAAGGGTAAGCAAAACTCATAGATAATTAAAGTAATAAAATACAAAACTGTAAATAGGGCTTGTTGAAATGATTTCAAGGGGAAGAAGTCAGATCAGTAGAAGGGTTTATCCCGTAACCGAAACACCCGATCCGATCATATTGATTACTGGGAAGATTATCTAACACGGTGTACTAGGGGGAGCAGTGCGAGGCTTGAAATTGAAGATACAAAAAAGCCTTAGCTCAAGTGGGAGCTAAGGCTATGATATGGCGCCCCCAGTAGGATTCGAACCTACGACCTGTCCCTTAGGAGGGGACTGCGCTATCCAGCTGTGCCATGGGGGCGTAATACCAATAGTTGCAGTTCATTGCACTGTTTTACTGAGTTCAAATCTAGCAATCTACTTAGATCTGTATCAGCATCACGTTGAACGATTCGCTACGGTCATTGGTATAATCAAATAAGATGCGCTGCCTATGATATTCAAAAGTGAGCATATCTCAAGACTTAATGTTTGCTTTTATAGGATCTTGTTCATTACGTCGCCAATTTGAACGCTAGACGCTAAATTTGGCTGATCAATCGTCAGTTCCGCTTCGTGTTCGTATATGCGTGATACCGTTAATGTAATTTCGCTTTGCGAGACTTTGTTTCTTGGCAATCCATTTTGGTCGATAAACGACGCGGTGTGCCAAAGCTGCAATTTGTCTCCCTCTTTTACGCCGTGCATGCGGCCGAGATCCATCGTTACGGTATTACCGAAGACTGCCACAACCTCTGGCAGTGTAATTTTGCAAGACAGCTCCGACTCCAGATCCAACATAATATTGCGACTAACGCGAAGCATCATCTCGCCATAGGTCGATGCCCAAAAACGTGCACTACGAGTGTCCACTTGACTCGTCTTAGCAAATGGCCAACGCGCGACCTCACGGTAGGCTTTGTTGAAGATTTCATGGCCAGTTTTACCATCAAATACTTTCATTTCTAACGCAAACTGACGATTGATGATGTCATCTTGCAATAGTTGAGATTCGACCGTTGCAGTGAGATCGGTGATGACCCCTCCAATGATGTATTGTGCGCCATTGTCTTGCGCGATCATTTGAGTGCGAGCAGGATAGTTGCTGCTTATTGAGTAGTCCGTTGTACCAACAGACACAAAGCTGCGTGAGGTTTGATCAAGTTGACGGTTCACTACGTGGCTAAAATCGTCACCAACTTGATAAATTTGTCCCATCACTGCTTGTTGTGGTGATGCGACCTCAATATTGCCGACCAGCATTGTCTTTTTGTATTGATCGGTGTGGCAACCCGTTGCCGATGGATAAATATCAACGCGGATTTTTACCTCGACTTTACCGCGACGTTTGCGTTCAGATTCGACCAAAATGTAACGGACTTCATGATTGGTAAACTGGTATTCGTTGCGGCTTTCTTCTAATAGCGGCATCAAGTTGCTAATACTGCCAATATCTGCGCCCGAAAAATTGACGGCTTTGAACAGCGCGTCTTCCAACGCATGGAGCCTTGCCGTCTCTTCTGAAGAAACGATGGTGGCAACGCCTGTGACTTCATACCAAGATGCCATTACCTTAAAAGGCACAAGCATCACTAAAGTGATTGAAAACAGACTGTTTAATATTTTTTTCATTGGTTACAACCGTTCGGGTATAAATATTGCTTTAACAAATTCAGTGAAGTTTGGTGGGTTTTTCTTCGTTAGGCAAACAAAGAAAAGCAAAGACTGTTCCAATATTCACTTTCTTGGAAAGGAATTAATAAAGAACGGTATCACCTAAGATTATCTGGAGAATCAAACCATGAAAAAGTGGCTTGTCGCCGCATCGATGATGACGCTTCTGACATCGTGCGCGTACTCACCGATTTACAATGGTAAAGAACCGTACTCGGGAAGCCAGTTCATGCTGATGGATAGTCCGCGTCATACGATGGACTTTTTCATTGAGAGCATGACAGAAGACCTGATGGTTTCTAATGTGGCAGTATCAGCGCGGACACCGATTGCGATTACCTCGTTTGTTGATCTACAAAATATGGATGCAACAAACTGGTTAGGTAACTCGGTCTCTGAAGGTTTTATCCATCAGTTTCAGCGCCGAGGGTTTAAAG
This sequence comes from Vibrio sp. Vb1755, assembly GCF_033338635.1. Lineage (NCBI taxonomy): Bacteria > Pseudomonadati > Pseudomonadota > Gammaproteobacteria > Vibrionales > Vibrionaceae > Vibrio > Vibrio sp. Vb1755. The sequence goes on from NZ_JAWOTA010000033.1 coordinate 32,952, forward strand.
TGGTTGATTTCAAAACTACGGGCTCTATTCAAGTGACGCAGCAGGGCGATTTTGCTTTAAGTCGTGATTGGCAAGATTTAGCTCAAGAGCAGCAAATTCAGTATGTACTGACCGGAACAATGTTGCGCCAAGAGGGCGGAGTGCTTGTCAATGCACGCGTGGTTGGCATGCAAAGCCGTGTAGTTGTAGCGACAGCGCAAGGTTTCCTTCCGGCTGACCGTATTGGGCGTGACTTAGATACGTTAAATAGCATCCGCACACAAGATGGTGTGTTGATTCGTTCTGACCCTACCATTCGTCAGCCGTACACTGTGATTCTCCGTCCATAGGATAGAAGCATGAAGAAGTTATTATTTATTGTTGCCACACTGATATTGGTTGGGTGTCAGCCATTACAACAGATGCGTCAAGATGAAATCTTAGTTGCGGTGGGCTACGCTAGCGTCAGTGAGCAAACAGGCCGCACAGTAGAAGAAAAGCGTGTACGAGCAATGCGCGCATCAAAAATTGATGCTTATCGTGAGCTAGCAGAGCAAGTTTATGGCATGCGTGTTAGTGGACGTGCAGAGCTGCAAGACCAGCGTTTGGGTATTGAAAGCACCACTGGTGCCGTCGATGGTGTAATTCGTGGTGCAGAAGTTGTGCGTAGTTATCTTGTTGAAGACAGTTATGTGACTGAGCTGCGTCTGGATATCCGTAAGATGGATAAGCTACGTGATTATGGAGAAGTTCAGCAGGTGCCTGAGAAGCGTCAGCAAACCTTGTTTTAAACCATTTCACTAGACAGATAATCTTTTTGAGCGGCTTATTGGTAACAATGAGTCGCTTTTTTATATCTACGTGAGCGCGGGAATTGAGGGTAGGAGTGACGTTTAAGCTTTTATATTGGTGCCAAGCGTCGAGATAGTGTGGGTTTTTCCGCCCGCATTGTAGGTCATGCCAACTTTGCCATGAGTTCGCTGAAGCATGTTGTTGAGTTTATTGAAGCTCAGCTGTGCGCGACTAAGCGATTCGCCATTTACTTGGTTAACTTGTTGACAGTCGAGGACGATCGATTGGATTTGAGCAACAACCTGACTTAGGTGCTCATCTTCAGTAAGTTGATTGACGTGCGGGTGAGAGGCGATTCGCTGATCAGTTGTTCTGAGCTGATCAATGAGCGTCATCTTCTGTTTGGCAATGTTCTCAATCTCGGTAGAGACACGCGCCGTTATTGCTTGTGTTTCTTGGCGTAAAACAGCGGAAAGTGCCTTAGCATTTTCTAGCTGGAAATTAACGAGATCGACTAATGCTGCCATAAAACACTTACCTTCGGCCTAAGCCAGTTAGCTTTTGCCTTGCAATTCGTTTTCAAACTTAATCATGTTGTCAGCCAATTTTTCAGGATCGACTTTGTATGAACCGTTTGTGATAGCTTCTTTGATTGCTGCAACTTTGGCGCTGTCATATGCCGGAGAAGCTGCCATATCCTTCTGGAGTTTACTGACGGCTTTACTTTGCTGGCTGAGTGATACTGCGTCTTGTTGCGCTGGCGCCTTTTTTGATTCTGTCGTGCTGGTAGCATTGGAATCGTTACGTGTAGGAGCACGACTTGTTGTCGTCATCATTTGCCCTGAACGTATATTATCTATACCTGCCATGTTTAACCTTTGCCTTGTATCGTAATACTGGTATCCAGACTATCGACCAGCGCAAAAATAACTTTAGTCATTTTTTGCATTTTTATTGATCAGTTTAAACACGCTACCAGTGGGTATTAAAAATTAACAGTGATTTCCGCAATGTCAGTCACTATGCCTTCTATTATACGTTGTGACTTATCATTTTTCACTCTTACTTGATCGCCAGCTGAACCATCCTGCAATGCTGTGCCTTGCGTTGTGATCGTCATGCCAGAATTCACCGCTTTGATAATGACCTTTTCATTTCGGCATACCACACAAACATCATTTCTCTCTACGACATCGCCTAAGCGAACATTACGCTTTAGCTTTGCCCCAACCACTTGATCGTAGCTAGAAAATCCATCTTTACGAAAGCGCTGTAGCTCGATCATGGAAGTGGTAACATCCGATGCGCTGACGATTTCTCCTCTCCCTAGTGTTCGTGTCGCGACGATCATTGGTACTGATACCGAGATCCTCACAGGAACATAGACTTTCCAGTCATCCGGTTGGCATTCCACTAACACATTGATGTTACTTCTCGTGCTGCTGGTGGAAGAGGCAGATGTATCTAACGGAACAGGGCAATCCGTTGCTTTTATTCTCGAGTCGATCTCTGCCGCATTAACAGATAGCTCGCCACCATCAGGCTGATCAACCGTAGCAAGAATATGTTGTTCTGCTGCTGTTTTTATTTGCTCGATCTGATTATCTGAAGCTGAATGAACAAAAAAGCTAAACATACTGAGCAAAATGCCGATAGACTTAGCGTACTTTGTAATTAGCGCTCTACATATTGTCATAGTCAATGGTGTCGAAGTGAAAGTGAAATACGCCATACTGTCTCCCTGGTATCGTGCTTGCCAGTGGTAGAGTATCATTTAAAAACAAAAAGTTTGAGATGGAGATGAGCATATGACGGGGATTCTTGACTCGGTGAATCAGCGTACGCAACTCGTCGGTCAGAACCGATTGGAATTATTGACCTTTCGACTGATGGGCCGACAGCGCTACGGCATTAACGTATTCAAAGTGAAAGAAGTACTACAGTGCCCTAAGCTGACTTCAATGCCAAATCTACACCCTCTGGTTAAAGGTATCGCTCATATCCGCGGCCATACCGTGTCCGTTATTGATTTGAGCCTGGCAATTGGTGGCCGCCCAACCACTGATTTAGATAAATGTTTTGTTGTTATTGCAGAATTTAACCGTACGATCCAAGCATTTTTGGTATCATCGGTTGAGCGTATTATCAATATGCATTGGGAAGCGATTTTGCCACCGCCAGACGGTGCAGGTAAAGCGCACTACTTGACTGCCGTGACAAACATTGACAATGAGCTGGTTGAAATCCTTGACGTTGAAAAAATCCTGGCAGAAATTGCGCCAGTTGATGAAACGATGGATTCCGCTATTGGCGAAGAAATCGCACAAGCAGAACAAGAAAAGCCTATTGTACGCCGCATACTGATTGCTGATGACTCGACGGTCGCGCGTAAACAGGTAGAGCGTGCGATTACATCCATCGGTTTTGAGGTCGTATCTGTCAAAGACGGCAAAGAAGCGTACAATAAGTTGATTGAAATGGCTCAAGAAGGCAATATCTACGATCAAATTTCGTTGGTTATTTCCGATATTGAAATGCCAGAAATGGACGGCTATACCTTAACGGCTGAAATTCGCAGACATGCCGATTTGAAAGACCTTTATGTTATCCTCCATTCTTCATTAAGTGGTGTATTCAACCAAGCTATGGTTGAGCGTGTAGGTGCCAACACCTTCATTGCGAAATTTAACCCAGATGAGTTGGGTAACGCGGTTAAATCTGCATTAACACAATAAAAGAGACATTAATGACTGCTATTACAATCAGTGATCAAGAGTATCGTGACTTTAGCCGTTTTCTAGAATCGCAATGTGGCATCGTGTTAGGTGATAGCAAGCAATACCTCGTGCGTAGCCGACTGAGTCCTTTAGTGACGAAGTTTAAGCTCGCATCGTTATCAGATTTGCTACGTGATGTTGTTACAGGGCGTAATCGAGAATTACGAGTCGCCGCTGTGGATGCGATGACGACTAACGAAACCTTGTGGTTTCGAGATACTTATCCGTTCACGGTTTTAGCTGACAAATTATTGCCAGAAGTAGCGGCAAGCAAGCGCCCAATTAAGATCTGGTCTGCTGCCAGTTCATCGGGCCAAGAACCGTATTCTATTGCAATGACGATCCTGGAAACGCAACAGCGCAAGCCGGGCTTGTTACCAAACGTGTCCATTACAGCCACAGATATTTCGGCAAGTATGCTCGAGATGTGTCGTGCAGGGGTGTACGACAACTTGGCTTTGGGTCGCGGGCTTTCACCAGAACGTCGTCGCACCTTCTTTGAAAATGCGGACGGTGGTCGCATGAAAGTCAAAGATAACGTCAAGCGTTTGGTGAACTTTCGTCCACAAAACCTGATGGACAGTTACGCACTGATGGGTAAGTTCGACATCATTTTCTGTCGTAACGTATTGATTTACTTTTCTCCAGAAATGAAATCTAAAGTGCTTAACCAAATGGCGAGCAGTTTAAACCCTGGTGGTTACTTGCTGTTAGGGGCATCAGAGTCGCTAACTGGTCTGACTGATAAATTTGAAATGGTGCGCTGTAATCCGGGCATCATTTACAAGCTTAAATAGCGGTATCTCTTCATTGATAGAAAAGCCTGACTTCGTGTCAGGCTTTTTTGTTTGTTACCTTTCTGCGCCGAGCGCTTCATGTATCACTCAATTAGTTGAAGCGCGTTTTTGCCTTGTGCCCTCAACACGGTGTATCTTTATTAAGTGAGCAAAGTGATACGACATGACATTCCAGTTACTTTGGCTCACTTATTGCTATTTCAATTCACGGTAACCACTAGGTTGGTGTAATGCTTTAGGTTTTGGCATGCTAATTGCTTTTTGGTTATCAATCACGGTCAGTTCTTAATTGTAGAGGCAAACATGGCTATATCTTTTGACAATGCACTAGGCATCCACCAGCACACGGTGGGCGTACGTGAGCGCAATGCAGAGGTGATTTCCACCAACATCGCACAAGCAAACACGCCTGGTTACAAAGCAAGAGGTTTAGACTTTGCGAAGGAATTGCAAGCGGCAACATCTGGGGCAAGCATTGGTCTTAGTCGCACAGATGGTCGGCATATTCCTGCCACTACAACGTTGGTTGGGGACAAGTTATATCGTCTTCCTACGCAACCAGATACGGGAGATGGCAACACGGTAGACTTGGATTTAGAGCGTAACTTGTTTATGCAAAACCAAATCAGACACCAAGCATCACTCGACTTTCTAGGCAGCAAATTCAAGAACTTAACCAAAGCAATCAAAGGGGAATAATTTAGATGAGCTTATTTAACGTTTTCAATGTGACAGGTTCCGCAATGAGCGCTGAATCCGTTCGTCTGAATACTACCTCAAGCAACTTGGCGAACGCCGACAGTGTCAGCAGCTCTGCGAAAGACACTTACAAAGCGCGTCATGCCGTGTTTGGTGCAGAGTTAAGTAACGCCATGCGTGGCGGTGATACGGTGCCAGTGAAAGTGATGGGTATTGTAGAAAGTGATAAACCGCTGAGTGCGGAGTACAACCCAGACCATCCCCTTGCAAACGAAGAAGGCTACATCTACAAGCCTAACGTCAATGTAATGGAAGAAATGGCAAACATGATTTCAGCTTCTCGTGCATATCAGACTAATGTACAAGTCGCTGATTCTAGTAAACAAATGCTGCTGCGTACGCTGCAGATGGGTCAATAAGGATAAGGGGGTAGCGTATGGCCGGAATTAACAACGTTGGTCAAAGCGGCTTGTCCTATATCGACCAGCTTAAAAGTCTACAAGAGAGTAACAAGAAAGCGGAAGAGAGCACGGGTAAGCAGGACCTAAAACAGGAAGACTTCTTATCATTGCTCACGAAGCAACTGTCTCAGCAAGACCCTTTTAAGCCGGTAAGTAATGACCAGATGATTGCGCAAATGGCTTCATTTGCGACCGTTGATGGCATTGGCAAGATGAACACTCAGTTTGAGAGTTTGAATTCGTCAATGACATCAAATCAAGCGTTACAAGCTTCCTCTTTGGTAGGGCGTGACGTATTGGTCCCAGGAGCAGCAGGTGTGAAGCAGGACGACGCACCAATGGCGGCAATGGTTAAGCTTTCACAATCTATCGATAATTTGTTTGTTCGTGTAGAGGATGAAGCTGGCCAACTGGTTCGTACCTTTGAGGTAGGGGCGAAACCAGCCGGCGACACGCGTGTGCTTTGGGACGGTAAAGATGAAAGCGGAAATCCACTGCCAGCTGGCAAATACAAAGTGAAAGCGTCTGGCTTAGTTGAGGGGGAGTCGCAAGAGTTCCCAGTATCGACGTATGCCAACGTAAACAGCGTATTGCTTGGCAAAGGTGACGGAAACGTATTACTCAATCTGGCTGGTTTTGAATCGCCAGTTCGACTTGCAGAAGTATTGGAAGTCGGCAAAGCGTAGTCATAGCTCGCTAGATTAGGAGATTTTGGAATGTCATATGTATCTTTAAGCGGTTTGTCCGCCGCCCAACTGGATTTGAACACCACCAGTAACAACATTGCGAACGCCAACACGTACGGCTTTAAAGAGTCCCGTGCTGAGTTTGCTGATGTTTACTCTAACTCTTTATTTACTAACGCAAAAACCACACCGGGTGGTGGTGCGCAAGCAAGCCAAGTGGCACAGCAGTTCCATGAAGGCTCTAGCATTTACACCAACAACCCAATGGATTTGCGTGTTTCGGGGACAGGTTTTTTCGCTGTAGCGAAAGAGCGTCTAACTCCACAACAGAATGAACTGACACGTAATGGTGCATTTCACTTAAATAAAGAAAACTACATGGTGACCGCGAACGACGAGTTCTTGTTAGGTTACCAAGTGGACCCAAGCTCTGGTGAGGTTTCTTCATACGAGCCACAACCCATCAATATTCCTGCTGAATTTGGTAAGCCAAAACAAACAGCAAACATTGAAGTGGGTGTGAACTTGCCAGCGAACGGCGATTTGAAAGATCCAACGCAGTTTGATTTTTCAGACCCAGATACATACAACCGTTCAACCTCTTCGACAATTTATGACTCGATGGGTCAGTCTTACAAGCTAACGACGTATTACTTGAAAGATCAGACTCAGCCAAATACATGGAACACTTACTACACCGTGACAGATAAAGAAGGTGAAAAGCCTTTAAATGTTGCGGCTGGTGATGCGCAAACGCCAACAGGTCATGTGGGGCATACCATGAAGTTCAACAACGATGGTACGTTGGCGAGCTTGAACAATGGTCAGCCAATCACTTCTGTGGCTCTGGGTGATCCGGCGACGAACACGACACCAGTCGATATGAATGGTGCCGATCCTGCGCAGACGCTTAACTTCGGCTTAGGCTCAGCAACACAGTTTGCGGCTCCGTTCGAACTGACTAAGTTTGACGAAGACGGTGCAACAACGGGCTTCCTAACCAAAGTTGACTTCGATGAAAACGGCAGCGTATTGGGAACTTACTCAAACGGTGAAAACGTTACATTGGGTCGTGTTGCTCTCGTACGTGTTCCAAACGAGCAAGGTCTGGATAAGAAAGGCGGTACTCAATGGGATTCAACGCAGTTCTCTGGTGACAAGATCTGGGGTGAATCAAATAAAGGCTCTTTCGGCACCATCAATAACGGTATGCTGGAACAGTCAAACATTGATATGACGCAGGAGTTGGTGGACCTGATCTCTGCTCAGCGTAACTTCCAAGCAAACTCACGTTCGCTCGAAGTACACAACCAACTACAACAGAATATCTTACAGATCCGCTAGAGCACTAGCTGGGTCATTCGATACTCTGCTTGAGTAAGCAATGGCGTGTGATTGCTTCTTAGTAATTACCGCTTTGTTCATTTTCATCATGACATTCATCTGATGCTTAGCCTTAATACACCTCACTCAGGCTAAGCATGCTTTGATCTACGATTTGCCGCTGTTGCCGCCGTATGGATCAAAACCTTGCCTCTCGTTACAGTTTTCTGCCCCTATTGACCTCTTTTCATTGTTGATTTTTAATTCAAAGTATTGATTAATAAGTTTATTTTTGTTTTGGCATAACTATTGCTTTCTACTCCGTGTACAGAGAGATTTTTTGGAGTAATTTATGGATCGCGCACTGTTTCTCGCAATGAGTGGCGCCAAGCAAAATATGCAGGCACTACAATTGCGCGCTAATAACTTGGCTAACGTAAGCACGACCGGATTTCGGGCTGATTTAGCACAGGCTCGCTCAATGCAGGCTTATGGTGAAGGCCATCCTTCACGTGTATTCAGCATGACAGAGCGTCCAGGGCATAACTTTGCTCAAGGTAGCGTGATTACAACAGGGCGTGATCTGGATGTGACGATTGAAGGCAGCGGTTGGATATCGGTACTCGATCATACAGGGAAAGAAGGGTTGACCCGTAACGGCAACCTAAAAGTCGATCAAAATGGCATGCTTACCAACGCAAGTGGTCATTTGGTGCTGGGTGAAAACGACGCGCCGATTACTTTGCCTATCCCTCTCTCCAAAATTGAAATCGGTCGGGATGGCACCATCTCTGTACTTCCTCAAGGTGCCCCGGCAGAAGAATTCCAAGCGGTTGATCGCATTAAGCTCGTTAAGCCTAATGATCAAAGCTTGTTTAAAGACACCAATGGCTTATTTCGCCATAAAACTCCAAACCAACCTTACGAAGCAGACGCGACTGTTAGTCTCCAGACGGGAGCGATAGAAGGCAGTAACGTGAATGCCGTAGGTGAAATGACCGCATTGATTGACTTACAACGTCAGTTTGAAATGCAAGTCAAGATGATGAGCACAGCTGAAGAAATGGATAAATCTTCAGATTCACTGCTTCGTATGAGTTAACAGAGTTAGAGGTTCACTATGCATCCAGCACTATGGGTAAGTAAAACAGGTCTAGACGCCCAACAAACCAACATTGCCACGATTTCGAACAACTTGGCGAACGCTTCTACTGTCGGCTACAAAAAGAGCCGTGCAGTATTCGAAGATTTGTTCTATCAGAACATCAACCAGCCTGGCGGCCAGTCATCTCAGAACACGGAACTGCCAAGTGGCTTGATGTTAGGTGCGGGTTCTAAAGTGGTTGCGACGCAAAAAGTGCACACGCACGGCAATGCACAGACAACGACCAACGCACTGGACATGATGGTGGAAGGCGACGGTTTTTTCCAAGTGACATTGCCGGACGGCAACATCGGTTATACCCGTAACGGTCAGTTCACGCTAAATGGTGAAGGCACGTTAGTCACGTCGGGTTCTGGCTACCCTGTAGAGCCTGAAATTGTGATTCCAGAAGATGCGATTTCTATTACTGTCGGTACGGATGGTGAAGTGTCGGTTCGCGTCCGAGGTCAGCAAGACAACCAAGTCGTTGGTCAGCTAACCATTACAGACTTTGTTAACCCGGGTGGCCTAGAGCCAATTGGTCAGAACCTTTACTTACCAACGGGTGCCAGTGGCGATCCACAAGAGGGTGTTCCTGGTTTGGACGGTTTGGGGGAAATTCGTCAATCCATGCTGGAAGCGTCCAACGTGAATGTAACGGAAGAGTTGGTCAACATGATCGAAGCCCAGCGCGTTTACGAAATGAACTCAAAAGTGATCTCGTCAGTCGATAAAATGATGAGCTTCGTTAACCAGCAATTGTAACGATTAAGAGCAAGATTTGAGGAGCTCACGATGAAACGTATTTGCCTACTCGCTTTGATTGCTACGATGTCGGGATGTGCCATGTTGGAACCGATTGAAACGGATGAAGTGACACAAGCAACCACTGTGGTCGACGCAGTAGAAGGCGATAAATCGAAAGAAGAGAGCAGCGGTATTGTAGATACTTTACGTGGTAGAAGTGATCCGGTTGCTGGCGACCCTGCTTGGGCTCCAATTCATCCGAAAAACAAGCCTGAGCATTACGCTGCTGCAACAGGTTCGTTGTTTAGCGCCGAGCACATTACCGACCTATACGACGATTCTAAACCACGTGGTATTGGCGACATTATTACCGTAACACTGGATGAGACAACCAGTGCGACGAAAAGCGCAAATGCCGATTTATCGAAAACCAATGAAGCGCAAATGGACCCGCTTCAAGTGGGCGGAGAAGAGCTGCAAATTGGCGGAAAATATAATTTCTCTTATGACTTAAACAACTCCAACTCATTTGCAGGTGACTCTTCTGCAAAGCAGAGCAACAGCATCAGTGGTTACATCACTGTTGAGGTGATCGAAGTACTGGCAAACGGCAACCTCGTGATCCGCGGTGAGAAGTGGATGACGCTAAATACGGGTGATGAGTACATACGTTTAAGTGGCACTATTCGTCCGGATGATATTAATTTCGACAACACCATTGCATCAAATCGCGTTTCTAACGCAAGAATTCAGTACTCTGGCACTGGTTTGCAACAAGATATGCAAGAGCCAGGCTTCTTGGCACGATTCTTTAATGTAGCGCTATAACACGCCGTGCTGACGGCAATTTGACTGCAAGAGATAAGTAAGCATGAAAAAACTCCTTTTAGTACTGATGAGCGTTGCTCTGTTTTCTACCGTAGCCCAAGCCGCACGTATCAAAGACGTCGCGCAAGTGGCAGGTGTACGAAGCAACCAACTCGTGGGTTATGGTTTGGTTTCAGGCTTACCTGGTACGGGTGAAGCGAACCCGTTTACAGAGCAAAGTTTCGCCGCCATGCTGCAAAACTTCGGCATTCAGATGCCGCCGGGCACAAAGCCAAAAATTAAAAACGTTGCCGCAGTCATGGTTACGGCCGAATTGCCGCCTTTCTCTAAACCGGGTCAGCAAGTGGACGTGACTGTCTCTTCCATCGGAAGTGCTAAAAGTTTGCGTGGCGGCACCTTGCTGCAAACGTTCCTCAAAGGTCTCGACGGTCAAGTTTACGCGGTTGCTCAAGGTAACTTAGTAGTGAGCGGCTTCAGTGCTGAAGGCGCTGACGGTTCTAAAATCGTAGGTAACAATCCAACCGTTGGTCTTATCTCTAGTGGTGCGACAGTAGAGCGCGAAATTCCAAACCCATTTGGTCGTGGTGATTACATCACGTTCAACTTGCTTGAGTCAGACTTCACAACGGCTCAACGTATGGCGGATGCTGTAAACAACTTCCTTGGCCCACAAATGGCGAGCGCTGTTGACGCGACATCAGTGCGCGTGCGTGCTCCTCGTGACGTCAGCCAGCGTGTTGCGTTCTTATCGGCAATCGAAAACCTAGAGTTCGACCCAGCAGATGGTGCAGCCAAAATCATCGTTAACTCACGAACGGGCACCATCGTAGTTGGTAAGCATGTGCGTCTTAAACCTGCAGCAGTAACGCATGGCGGCATGACGGTTGCGATCAAAGAAAACCTGCATGTTAGCCAACCTAACGGCTTTTCTGGTGGGCAAACCGTTGTCGTACCAGACTCGGATATCGAAGTCAGCGAAGAGCAGGGCAAGATGTTTAAGTTTGAGCCAGGCTTAACGTTGGATGATTTGGTCCGTGCAGTGAATCAAGTCGGCGCAGCGCCGTCGGATTTGATGGCTATCTTGCAAGCATTGAAACAAGCTGGTGCCATTGAAGGCCAGTTGATCATCATTTAATGGTTAGGAGGTAGGTATAATGAACAATCCTAACGACATTGGTTTTATTCATGACATCAGTTCGCTGGATACCTTGCGTCAAAAAGCAGTGAAGGAAGGTAAAGATGGCGAGCAAGAAGCACTGCGTGCAGCAGCTCGTCAGTTCGAATCTATTTTCACCTCCATGATGTTGAAATCCATGCGAGAAGCCAATGAGGGCTTTGAGTCCAACATGATGAACAGCCAAAACGAGAAGTTCTATCGACAAATGTTGGATGAACAGATGGCGAGTGAATTGAGTTCGTCTGGTTCAATGGGACTGGCCGATATGATTGTTAAGCAATTAACGGCTGGGCAAGGGAACGACAAAAAAGAAACGGCTATGCGTGATGCGGCAAACAATGCTGCGGAATATCGTCGTGTTGACCCGAAAAAAGCGCGCGAGATTGAACAGCGCTTGATTGAATCTGGTCAACTATCTCGACCAAGCAATGAACCCACTCGATTCGATTCACCAGAATCCTTTGTTAACTCGATGAAGCCATACGCGGAGAAAGCTGCGAAAGCCCTAGGTGTCGAGCCATCTTTGCTACTTGCGCAAGCCGCTTTGGAAACGGGGTGGGGACAAAAGGTCGTGAAGAACGCGCGTGGCAGCAGCAACAACTTATTTAATATCAAAGCAGATCGAAGCTGGCAGGGTGACAAAGTGACGACTCAAACTTTAGAGTTCCACGATAACACGCCAGTGAAAGAGACGGCAGCGTTTCGCTCCTACTCAAGTTACGAAGACAGCTTTAATGACTTTGTACGATTTTTGAATGACAACCCACGTTACGATACAGCATTGCAGCAACGCGGGAATTCAGAGTCGTTTATTCGCGGTATCCACAGTGCGGGTTACGCGACCGATCCGAATTACGCAGATAAAGTCCTGCAGGTGAAGGATAAAATCGAAAGTATGTAATGTCTCTGCGACAATTTATGACGTTCTCGAAGGCTTGCCATAGTGCAAGCCTTCACTTTATCTGAACATCTACGCCTTTCTATCACTTGGCACATCTTTTGCTTTTAATGTGTCTAGGTGATCGGTTTTGCCGATTTATATTTCGTTTTTGGGGGCATGTATGGCGTCAGATCTTCTGAATGTAGGTACTCAAAGTGTGCTTACTGCTCAGAGACAATTAAACACCACTGGTCATAACATTTCTAATGTTAATACAGAGGGTTATAGCCGTCAGTCTGTTATCCAAGGCACGAATGATCCGCGCATGTTCGGTGGTTCTACCTACGGCATGGGTGTGCATGTGGAAAATGTTCGCCGCTCGTGGGATCAGTTTGCCGTGAATGAACTGAACCTGTCGTCGACCAACAATGCCAACAAAACGGATACCCAAGATAATCTTGATATGCTTTCTAGCATGTTGAGCTCTGTGGCATCGAAGAAAATTCCCGAGAACCTGAATGAGTGGTTCGATGCGGTAAAAACCATGGCAGATACCCCGAACGATTTAGGGGCACGAAAAGTGGTATTGGAAAAGGCGAAAATCTTCTCTGATACATTAAATGATTTCCACGAAACCGTGCGACTGCAATCTGATGTCACCAATAAAAAATTGGATATGGGCATTGAGCGCGTTAACCAACTTGCGTTGGAAATTCGCGATATTCATCGACTGATGATGCGCACCCCCGGCCCACATAATGACCTGATGGATCAGCATGAAAAGCTGGTTACTGAGCTGTCAGAGTACACCAAAGTTACCGTAACCCCACGCAAAAATGCCGAAGGGTTTAATGTTCATATCGGTAATGGACACACTCTTGTTTCTGGCACGGAAGCAAGCCAGCTCAAAATGATCGATGGCTATCCGGATGTTCATCAAAGACGATTAGCAATGGTGGAAGGGAATGGTATTAAAGCGATCAAGTCTGATGATATGGATGGAAAAATCGGCGCTTTACTTGAAATGCGTGACAAACACATCCCACAACTGCAAGATGAAATGGGCCGTTTAGCAACGGGCTTCTCCTACAAAATTAATCAGCTGCAATCTCAAGGTCTGGATCTCAACGGTAAGATAGGTAAAGACGTATTTACCGATGTGAACTCTGAGCTGGTGGCAAAATCTCGAGTTTTTGCTGCGCCTGACTCTCAAGCTGATGTTGCGGTTTACATCGAGGATATTTCCGCGATCAAAGGTGGTGAATATTCGCTGCGTTATGATGGCGACCAATACAGCGTGACAACACCGAAAGGTGAGCAAATGTCGTTGAACATCGACCGTTCGGATTCGTCGTTTGTTCTGGATGGTATGAAAGTGCAAATTGGTGAAGGCCTTGCCGCCGGTGAGCGCGTATTGCTACGCCCAACGAGAAGTGGTGCAGCCATCATAAAGATGGAAACCAATGACGCAAAAGCTATTGCCGCACAAAGTTATGAAGCCTCAACCACTTTTGCCCAAGGTAACGCCAAGTTTAAAATTCGTGAGGCGGGGGATGTTAAAGAGTTTGAGGTTACCGTACAACCAGCCGACGAGAAGCATGATAAGCCGTGGTTAAAGATCACGGATAACAAGGGTAATTTACTATCGGACAAATACTCATACCCGTTAGATAAAGATAACCCGATGATTGAAATATCAGTGCCGAAAAGCCATCCGCTGTATAAAAACGGCGATGCAACCGTGTTTGAGTTGAGCGAAGGCGCTCTGATGAATGATAAATTCACCGCAAACTTGGTGCCTTCTGAAGGTGGTAACGGCAACTTGAGAAAAATGCAGAAGATCCAAACAGACAAGATGATGGATGGAAAATCCAGTACCTTGATCGATGTTTATCATAACCTCAATACCGAAGTTGGACTGAAGTCTTCTACAGCAAACCGTTTAGCCTCCGTCGCTCGTTTAGAGCATGAAGCGGCGCAAGAGCGCGTTGCTTCTATTTCTGGTGTTAACCTCGATGAAGAAGCGGCCAACATGATGAAGTTTCAACAAGCGTACATGGCTTCATCACGTGTGATGCAAGCGGCGAATGATACCTTCAATACCATTTTACAACTGAGGTAAGGAGAAGAGATAAGTGCTAACCCGAATTTCTAGTTTCCATAACTATCAGTCCGTACAAAATGATCTGCGTCGTCAAGAGAATAAGGTTCACCACAACCAAGAGCAACTTGCTTCAGGGAAAAAGTTACTGAAACCTAGTGACGACCCCCTCGCTGCGCATTACATCCAAAACATTAGTCAGCAACAAGAACAGCTACAACAATATCTTAGCTCGATAGTGTTGGTGCGTAATCGTTTAGAAAACCACGAAGTTAATATCGCCAATGCGGAGAATTTTGCCGACGAGTCGAAGCGCTTAACGATGGAGATGATTAACGGTGCCTTTTCTGCTGAAGACCGACAAGCAAAGAAGCGTGAGTTAGAAGAGATTGCGAACAACTTCCTTAACTTAGTGAACTCGCAAGATGAATCTGGTAACTACGTGTTTGCGGGCACTAAGCCAAAAAGTCAACCATTCTATCGCGATAAAGACGGTAGTGTTCAGTACGCTGGAGACGATTATCAGCGCAAAATGAAAGTCTCTAGCATGCTCGAGATGCCAATGAACGATCCTGGCAGCAAGCTGTTTATGGAGATACCAAACCCATTTGGCGACTATCAGCCGAATTACGATCTACAAAACGGCTCTGAGCTGTTGCTAAACAAAGCCACTAACGTTGACGCGAAGGATGATGCCGCGTATCGCGTGACATTTGTCGATATGAATAACGGCAAATTTGGTTACCAATTAGAGCGTAACGGCAAAGTAGTGGATGCCGATGAGTTTTCTCCAGAGAAAGGGATTGAATACAAAGGCCTGAAAGTGCACGTAAAAGGCCAAATTACGCCTGGTGACAGCATTGAGATCGAAAAGCGGGCAGAGTTCAGCATTTTCGATACCTTCAAGGATGCAATGGCATGGTCAGACAAATCGGTTTCGGATACGTCGGCGACTGCTAAATTGCACCAAATGACAGAAGAATTCCACGCTGCTTTTATCCATTTGAATAAAGCGCGTACAGATGCCGGTGCTCGATTGAGTACGCTGGATATCCAAGAGCAAAATCATGAAGACTTTAATTTGTCTCTGGCAAAAGCGAAGAGCAACTTTGAGGACTTGGATTACTCTAAAGCCGTGATCGAGTTCAGTGAAAACTCGCGAGCGTTACAGGCATCGCAACAAGCATTCGGTAAGACCAAAGATCTAACGTTGTTTAACTACATCTAGTATGACACTCATACACATTGTCTGATTTTGATGCCTTATGTGCAAAGCCTTAAGCGCGATAAGTCGACGTAACCTGAGAGTCTGAGATGTCATGCGGCACGATTTTACCCAAAGCGGCAATGATGCGGGAGGCAAGTCGGGCGGCAACAGGGCAGCGTTCAATACCCTTGGGCTAAGATGAGTCTGACAAACCGGAAATAGCTTAATGATAAAGCTAACTTATTGTTTATTTGATTCTTTTAAAAGTAGTTAAATAATTTACGCAAGTTGGCACACAAATTGTATTGAAAATATCAGAACAGATTTAGAGATTCTAAACCCTGCGTTTAAGGCAGATTTAGCAAGTAACTTTTACGGTCAGTGCTTATCCAAATGAGAGTAAAGCTGGCCGCTTCGCAAAAGCTTGCGAACTCAACAGGAGAGCAAAATGGCTGTAACAGTTAGTACTAACGTCTCCGCGATGACCGCGCAGCGTTACCTAAACAAAGCGACTGATGAATTAAACACGTCGATGGAGCGCTTATCTTCAGGACATAAGATTAACAGTGCAAAAGATGATGCGGCAGGTCTACAGATCTCTAACCGCTTAACTGCACAGTCTCGTGGCCTAGATGTCGCAATGCGTAACGCGAACGATGGTATCTCGATTGCACAAACCGCTGAAGGTGCGATGAATGAGGCAACCTCTGTCATGCAACGAATGCGTGACCTTGCGATTCAATCATCGAACGGTACTAACTCTCCGGCTGAGCGTCAGGCGATCAACGAAGAGTCAATGGCATTGATTGACGAGCTAAACCGTATTGCAGAAACCACTTCATTTGGTGGTCGTCGTCTATTGAACGGCTCATTCGGTGAAGCGGCATTCCAGATTGGTGCGAGCTCAGGTGAAGCCATGATCATGGGACTCACCAGCATTCGTGCGGACGATACTCGCATGGGCGGTGTGACCTTCTTATCTGAGAACGGTAAAGATAAAAACTGGAGTGTTGACCCAGCTAAATCTGACTTGAAGATCACGCTACCAGGTATGGGTGAAGACGAAGACGGCAATGTTGATGATCTAGAAATCAACATTAATGCCAAAGCGGGCGACGACATCGAAGAGCTTGCCACTTACATTAATGGTCAGTCTGATATGATTAATGCGTCTGTAAGTGAAGATGGCAAGTTGCAAGTTTTTGTCGCGCATCCAAACGTTCAGGGTGAGATTTCTATTTCTGGTGGATTAGCATCTGAGCTTGGCCTGAGTGACGAACCTATCAGAACGTCAGTACAAGATATTGATATGACCACGGTACAAGGTTCTCAAAACGCGATTTCTGTGCTGGATTCGGCACTGAAATACGTAGACTCGCAACGTGCAGACTTAGGTGCGAAGCAAAACCGTTTGAGTCACAGCATCAACAACTTGGCAAACATCCAAGAAAACGTTGACGCATCGAACAGCCGAATTAAAGATACAGATTTTGCGAAAGAAACCACGCAAATGACCAAAGCACAAATTTTGCAACAAGCAGGTACATCGATTCTTGCTCAAGCGAAACAGTTGCCAAACTCTGCAATGTCACTATTGCAGTAGTTTACTTAGCCTGTACTCAATACATTCAGACGTGGATGGGAATGCAGGCTTTTGGCAAGCAGCTTTACAATAGAATGAGCGGCTCTCTCATCTCTCACCTGCCAATCATTTTCAATGTAAAGTTGCACTCGGTATGCCGGAAATGTGTTCATTTCTCTTGATCTCCACATAGGCTCTGGCGACCAACCTAGCCCCAGTTCTCTCAAAGGAAAAGGGGCTTTTTCTTTTCTAATCTTCACGTCTATCGTCTGCGAACTTACCTTTAATTGTTTCCTTTTGCTGATTTTCTATACAATTTAGCCCTCTCGGCTCGATTTGTGGAAACTTGAGCACTTTTTCTTACTTTTCTTCAATTTTATTAGCTAAATCTCGCAATGTTATTTTTTTAAACTTTTTTCTAAAGCTTCTGAATTTGGTGTCGTTAATAGAGGTAACTTTGAGAGAACTACTTGGTTTTCCGAGACGTCGGAAACCGCTACACCGGAAAATCAATTGGAGAAATCACCA